>JBARUP010000411.1:0-1975 GCA_049645805.1 Nodosilinea sp. | reverse complement strand
GGTATAGATCGTCTAAAGCTGAATCAGTTTCCGTCTCGGCAGCGGTCACCTCGGCGCTTAGAGCATTTTCTCGCTCAGGCAGCGACACTGCCGAGGAAGGGTCAGGGACTGAGGCGCTGAGGCTATCGAGCAGCTGCAGGTCGAGGTGACCGCCAACATCGGCATTGATATCTAGAGCCTCTTCTAGAGCTTCATCAAGCTGGAGCTCGGTAATGTCGTCGTCGAGCTGCTGTAGAGTAATGTCGTTAATATCGAGGTCAAGGCCCAGATCAAGCGCCTCCAAGGCCAGGTCGGCCTCTAGATCGGGGGAGAGTTCACTTCCTGCGACAAAGGAACTATTCGTCTCTAGAGTAGAGTCAAGCTGGAGTCGAGACGGCGTAAGCTGCCCCGACTCTAAGTAGGTCGAATTCTGGTTGATCTGCTGACTTAAGTGATTCACTAAGGCACCAAACATCAGCTCGCCCTGCTGACCTAGGGTGTGCATCTGATTCAAGCCCTGATTGAGCGAATTCTGATAGCTAGAAATACTCTGCTGTAGGGTTTCAAACACCGATCGCAGCGATTGATCAAGCCCCAGCATGACCTGGTCTGACTGAGCCTGAATCTGCTTCAAAAACTCAAGCCGCTGCACCGGAGTAAGGCCAGGCGCATCACCGTTAGGCTCAGCTCCCTCTGTCAGGCCGTAGGCGTTGGCAGTTGCCGACTCCAGTCGCTGTACCGACTGGTTGACCTGTCCGCTGAGGCGAGTTTCTATCTGGTCAGCCATCTGCTGTAGAGCGGCCTCCCAACTGGGGGGAAGCTGGTGCAGCGCTGCTCTCTGATCGTTCTGAGCGCGCTGCTGCTGAAGCTGCTGAACCTCTTGCAGCAGAAGCTCTCGCTGCTGATGCAGCGTAACAACCTCGTTGCGCAGTGGATCAAGAATTTGCATCGTCTGCCCGCGCAGATACTGCATCTCCTGCAGCAGCGCCTTAAGCACCTGGCTAGACGCATCGGCAGTTAGGTCGGTAGGCGAGCCACTGAGTTCAGATGACGGAGCCGCCGCCTCCGCTAGATATGCCCTCGCTCGGGTTAGTAGCTGACGCTGATTAGTATCGTTCGACGACATCCAGGGTAGCCGAGGGCTGGCTTCCTCTAAGAGTGAGTCAATTTCGGCTACCAGAGCTTCCAGTTCATGCTGCTGCACGGTTACCTCTTCGCTTATCTTCCCCAGCAATGGCCAAAGTGTACGTCAGGTATCTTTAAAAATCATCTTAGAGACGTCCTGGTGCGACTGCTGCTCAAGGACTATAGATAGTTTTTATCGATCTTCAAACATGGCCCAGAGTTGGGTATTGATCTTAATAGCGATCGCCCCTGATTAGCCAAAGAGGGGGTGATATAGTGCTAAAACTTTGGGTGCCAAGGCCAAGCTCTGGTGAAGAACTCAACCCCTCCCCTGGGATAGGATGGGTTGAGGCGATTTAATATCACGAACTTAAACAAAAAAAATAATGCTGGGGTAATTAATGGATGTTCGCTACAACCCTCGAGATATCGACGCCGATCTCAAGCTAATTCGGTCGGCGCTGCTGTTTCAGGAGCTACCAGAGGAAGCTGTAGCTGAAGCCACGAGACACGTTGTGTCTCGTCGCCATCCGGCTAATCAGGTCATCTTGCTGGAAAATGACTGGGGTAGCTCGGTCTATTTTATCTTAGAAGGCTGGGTAAAAATCCGCACCTACAACCTTGACGGCAAAGAAGTTACTCTCAACATTCTGGGTAAGGGTGAGCTATTTGGCGAGATGGCTCCCCTCGAAGAGGTGCCCCGCTCCACCGACGTGATCACTCTGGTACCCACCGTTATTGGCAGCATGCCCGCCAGCGACTTTGTAACACTATTGAACACGCAGCCTTTAGCCGGCATCCGCCTATCGCAGCTGATGGCGCGGCGGCTGCGCCAGGTTAACCGACGGCTGCGGCTGCGTGAGTCTGACAG
>JBARUP010000410.1:0-5406 GCA_049645805.1 Nodosilinea sp. | reverse complement strand
TTTGAGTACCATCCTGTATTGTCTTTAACTTTGTTGTTCATCTGAGTTCAGTACCATGCGTCATCGCTGTCGCGTTCATCAACTTGGCAAGCCTGCCGACCAGCGCAAAGCTCTGCTCCGCGCCTTGACTACGGAGCTTATCCGCCACGGTCGCATCACAACTACTAAGGCTCGAGCTAGAGCGGTGCGCGAAGAGGCCGACCGCATGATTACTCTGGCTAAGGATGGGTCGCTTTCAGCCAGGCGTCAGGCTCTTGGCTATATCTACGATAAACAGCTTGTTCATGCTCTGTTTAGCCAATCGGCTGAACGCTACGGCGATCGCAAGGGAGGCTATACCCGTATGGTCAAGACCGTTCGTCGTCGCGGCGATAATTCTGAAATGGCCATCCTTGAACTGACCTAGATTTTATCTATTTAGATCACCTCGCTCGTTCATCCTCTGCCCGTGCTCCATGGAGAAGTCCTCACCTATACAGCGTAGTCTGGGCAACCAGCCCGACCTTACTCAGGCAACTCAGCGAGTTGCTTTGGTAGTGCAGTATGTGGGTACTCGTCTGCACGGCTGGCAGTGGCAGCCCAACGCTCGCACCGTACAGGGCGAAATCGAAACCGCGATTCACTCAGTCGTGGGCTACAGCATACGGCTCAGCGGCGCAGGGCGAACTGACGCTGGCGTTCACGCGGCAGCGCAGGTAGCCCACTTCGATGCGCCGAGCTTTATCCCAGCGCATCGCTGGGCTGATGTGCTCAATGCTCGTCTACCCGAGGATGTTTTAGTTCGTGCGACGGCTGCGGTGCCTGACACCTGGCACGCTCAGTTTTCGGCCTGCTGGCGACGCTACCGCTATACCCTCTACACTGAACAGAGGCCCAACCTCTTTGTGCGCCCTTTTGTGTGGCACTACTACCACCAATACTTGGATCAAGGCAAGATTCAAACGGCGCTAGACGCCATGGTTGGTCACCACGATATGTCCGCCTTTCATCGAGCCCGGTCCGGCAAGCCCCATTCTTGGGTAGACCTGCAGGCAGCCGAGTGTTGCCGTCGGGATACTTTTTTGACCGTTGAGCTTCAGGCCAAAGGCTTCTTGTACGGTATGGTGCGGCTGATTATGGGGCTGATAGTGAAGGTCGGCAGTGGTGAGCTGTCCCCAATGGAATTTGGTCACCTCTGGCAGCAGCGGCAGCGGCATAGAGTCAAGTACTCTGCCCCAGCCCAGGGGTTGTGCTTACTCCGGGTCGGCTACGACGATTTTCCCTTCACCCCGGAGGTGTGGTTCGATAGCCAGCCTCACTTTTTCTGGGGGTCAGCCGTGGCCTAAAACGGGACAACGTTGTTCAAACTGTTTATTTTTCTCGTGTGATTCATCCAAGAAAGGCAGCTCAAGCGCTATGACTACTAAGACCTACATTCCCCCCCTAGATTCTTTGCATAAGCAGTGGCACGTGATTGATGCCGAAGGCCAGCGCTTAGGACGGCTGGCTACCGAAATAGCCGTTATTTTACGCGGCAAAAACAAGCCTACCTTTACTCCGCACATGGATACTGGTGATTTCGTTATAGTGGTGAACGCTGAAAAAGTCGTGGTCACGGGTCGTAAGGCCAGCACCAAGCTTTACCGCCGCCACTCCGGTCGTCCGGGCGGCATGAAAGTAGAAACCTTTGAAAAGCTTCAGGCTCGCATTCCTGAACGTATTATCGAGCAGGCAGTTAAAGGCATGCTGCCGAAGAACTCCCTGGGACGCAGGCAGTTCACCAAGCTCAAGGTGTACGCCGGACCGGACCATCCTCATCAGGCTCAAGGCCCCGAGATCCACGCTGTAAGTACTATTCCTGGAGACACGAAATAATGCAGGCCACCGATCAATCTCAACAGGCTGTATATTGGGGCACCGGTCGCCGCAAGACGTCCATTGCGCGAGTGCGTCTCATACCCGGCGACGGCCAGCTAATCATCAACAAGCGGCCCGGTGACGACTACTTACAGTTCAACCCGGCCTACCTAAACGCTACTAAGGCACCCTTAGAAGTATTGGGCTTAGAAAATTCCTACAATATTTTGGTCAACGTGAAAGGTGGCGGTCTAACCGGACAGGCTGACGCTATTCGCTTGGGCGTGGCGCGGGCGCTGTGCGAACTTGACCCTGAGAATCGCAAGCCGCTGAAGGTTGAAGGCTACCTTACCCGAGACCCTCGCGCTAAGGAGCGCCGTAAGTACGGTCTGAAGAAAGCCCGCAAGGCTCCTCAGTTCTCCAAACGCTAGATCTCAAGCGCTACTATTGAGAGACTCTGGGGCTCTGGGTGAAACCTGGCTCGAGGCCAGATACTACTCAAAGTGGCTCAACCAACCCTGTTCTGTGCTGTGATGTTGTTTTGAACTCTTGTTATGGCGAAGTCTGATATTCATCCCACCTGGTATCCCGAGGCCAAGGTTTTTTGCGACGGCAAAGAGATCATGACCGTAGGCTCTACAAAGCCTGAGCTGCATGTAGACGTCTGGTCTGGGAACCATCCCTTTTACACCGGTACCCAGAAGATCATTGATACCGAGGGCCGCGTGGAGCGCTTTATGCGTAAGTATGGCATGACCGACACCTCAGCGGCGGCTGACGATAGTGCCGCCGACGCTTAGCCACCTCTGCTGTAGCACGTAGAGTAGATATTCTGGCTAACCGGCCGACAGGGGGACATCATGGCTGAGGCTTACTTAATTGAAAAGCTCAACTCTGTGGAGCAGACGTTCCACGAGCTGACGCGAAGGCTAGCTGACCCGGATGTTGCCAGGGATCCTGATGAATTTCAGCGTATTGCTAAATCTCGGTCCTCGCTGGAAGAAACTGTGACGACCTACGTCGACTGGAAGGCTACTGAAGAAGAGCTAGCGGGTGCTCGGGAAATCTACAAGGAAGCCAGCAGTGATCCTGAGCTAAAAGAAATGGCGGCCCTTGAGGTGGACACTCTGGAGGAAAAGCTGGCGGAGCTAGAAACTCGCCTAAAGGTTCTGCTGCTGCCCCAGGACCCTAACGACGACAAAAACATCATGCTGGAGATTCGCGCCGGCACGGGCGGCGACGAGGCCAGCATTTGGGCAGGAGACTTGGTTCGGCTTTACTCTCGCTATGCCGAGGGTCAGGGCTGGAAGGTAAAGTTGCTTAGCGAGTCTACCGCCGATATGGGTGGCTTTAAAGAGGCCATTCTTGAGATTGCGGGCGATCGCGTTTACAGCAAGCTTAAGTTTGAGGCCGGAGTTCATCGTGTGCAGCGAGTTCCCGTCACCGAGGCAGGAGGGCGCGTTCACACCTCTACCGCTACCGTGGCGATTATGCCCGAGGTGAACGATGTAGAGATCCAAATTGACCCTAAGGACATTGAGCTTACTACGGCTCGATCGGGCGGCGCTGGCGGACAAAATGTTAACAAGGTAGAAACGGCGGTAGATCTGTTTCACAAGCCCACGGGCATTCGAATTTTTTGCACTGAGGAGCGATCGCAGCTGCAAAACCGTGAGCGGGCCATGCAGATTCTGCGGGCCAAACTCTACGAAATGAAGCTCCGGGAGCAGCAGGAAGCGGTGTCTTCTATGCGCAAGTCGCAGGTGGGAACGGGGGCGCGATCGGAGAAGATTCGCACCTACAACTACAAAGACAACCGGGTCACCGACCACCGCCTCAACCAAAACTTCACCCTCACCCCTGTCTTAGAAGGCGACGTTGATATCTTAATTCAGTCGTGTATCAGTCGCGACCAGCAGGACCAGCTGGAGGAGCTGGCTGCCGAGTCATCTTCTCCTGTATAGGGATGACATCTAGAGGTTTCATGGGCCGCGTACTTTAAAGCACCAGCTACTACCGGCTGATGTAGGTCAATCGAACATCGGTGTTAGGCTGAGAAAGTTCTGTCCACAAGGCTTATGGCCAAGTTTCTCCACATTGCTGACATTCATCTCGGGTTTGACCGCTACGACACTCCCGAGCGTACTAAAGACTTCTTCAAAGCCCTACGAACCGTTCTAGAGCGCTACGCCATTGAGGAGCAGGTGGACTTTGTGGCGATCGCAGGCGACCTGTTTGAGCACCGGAACATCAAGCCCGCCACCCTCAACCAAGCCCAAGTCTGTCTTCAGGCGCTAAAAGACGCCGACATTCCGGTGCTGGCGATTGAGGGCAATCACGACAACCGCCCCTATGGCACCCGCACCAGCTGGCTCAAGTACCTCTCCGAGTGGGATTTACTCAAGCTGCTTGAACCCAACGACGGTGCCGATGCGAGAAATCGCCTTGCGCCCTGGGACGACAGCACTCGCTCCGGCGGCTACATCGATCTGCCCTGCGGAGTGCGCGTTGTTGGCTCAAACTGGTACGGGGCCACTGCCCCTCGCGCTATCGAGCTACTGGCTACAGCCATCAGCGACCTTCCGACTGGTCCTGATCACACGATTCTCCTGTTTCATCACGGTCTAGAAGGACAGATTGCTCGCTACGCTGGAGCACTGCGCTACACCGATCTGCTGCCGCTAAAAGATGCTGGCGTCGACTACTTAGCTCTAGGCCATATCCATAAAAACTACACCGCTGAGGGCTGGGTATTTAATCCCGGCTCGCTAGAAGCCAACAACGTAGACGAGAGCCGCTTTCGACGAGGCGCTTACCTAGTAGAGCTATCGCCTAAGGGCATTGATGCCCAGCTGCAAACTGACTATTTTCAGCGTCCCATTGTGCGTCTAGAGCTAGCAGCAAAAGGTCAGGAGAGCCTTGATGAGCTTACCCAAACAGCCATAGATATGGCGATCGCGGCCGCAGCCCGGTACGAGGACGACCTCCCCCCTATCCTAGAGCTGAAGATTACTGGCCAGGTAGGCTTCGATCGGCTAGAACTCGACACACGTCGGCTTCAGGAGGCTATCAAAGCAGCCAGCAGCGCGATGATAGTACTGATCAAATACGATGTGGAGGATGTCGCCTATCAGACACCTCTCAGCGCAGGCCAAACTCGAGTTGAGATCGAGCAGTCTATCTTTGAGGACATGCTTGTTGCCCACCGCGACTATAAAAACCGAGCCCCTGAGCTGGCCCGAGGGCTAACTGACCTCAAAGATCGTCAGCTTTCTGGAGCTGATGAGACTGACCTCTATAGCCTCGTAGAGACCTTGCTAAGCCTCGATCAAGCTGCCAAAGAATGATGGCTACCCTTTGTGCAGGGCAATTCACCCCAGGATTTGGCCTAGATCTTACATAAACCACGCGGTCAAAAAATGACGCTGCTGCCAGATCATCGCCACGCCGCTGACGGCCACGAAGGCAAACACCAGCTGGCGAAACTGCTCAACCGACATTCTTGCCAGCACCTGTTTGCCGAGCCAGTTAGCCGGTATAGCACCTAGACCAATCACTAAACCGTAGGCC
>JBARUP010000409.1:0-9772 GCA_049645805.1 Nodosilinea sp. | reverse complement strand
GGTATCTACCGCTGACTCTGAAGCTGTGCGGGAAGATCTGCGGCTGCGGTATCGGTATCTAGATCTGCGTCGGGAACGGATGGCCCAGAACCTGCGCATTCGTCATGAAGTGACCAAGGCTATTCGTCGATTTCTGGAAGATCAAGAAGGGTTCTTCGAGGTTGAAACCCCGATTCTCACCCGCTCTACCCCTGAGGGAGCGCGCGACTACCTGGTGCCCTCGCGGGTCAACCCCGGTGAGTTTTACGCTCTGCCCCAGTCGCCTCAGCTCTTTAAACAGCTGCTGATGGTGGCCGGAGTCGATCGCTATTACCAGATTGCCCGCTGCTTTCGCGACGAAGACCTGCGCGCCGATCGCCAGCCCGAGTTCACCCAGCTCGATATGGAAATGAGCTTCATGACCCAGGACGAGATTCTGGCGCTGAATGAGGCTCTGGTCGCCCATATCTTCAAAGCGGTGCAGGGAGTTGAGGTGCCTCGCCCCTTCCCCCGACTGACCTACGCTGAGGCGATAGATCGCTACGGTAGCGACAAGCCCGACACCCGCTACGGCCTGGAGCTAGTCGATGTGTCGGACTTGGTTAAGGACTGCGGCTTCAAGGTATTTTCGGGCGCGGTAGCCAGCGGCGGCATTGTCAAGGTGCTGCCGATACCCAGCGGTAACGACCAGATCTCCAACGTGCGCATCAAGCCTGGCGGTGACGTGTTCAAAATTGCGGCGGATGCGGGAGCTAAGGGGCTGGCCTACGTGCGGGTGCGGGCCGACGGCGCGGTAGACACCATTGGGGCGATTAAAGACAACCTCGGCCCCGAGCAAATGGCCGAACTGCTGCGCCGCACCGGGGCGACCGAGGGCACGCTGCTGTTGTTTGGAGCGGGGGCAACCCCGGTTGTGAATGCGACGCTGGACCGGGTGCGGCAGGCGATCGCCCGCGAGATGGATCTGATTCCTGAGGACAAACTCAACCTGCTGTGGGTAACGGACTTTCCCATGTTTGAATGGAACGCCGACCAGCAGCGTTTCGAAGCCCTGCACCACCCCTTCACCGCACCACACCCTGAGGATGTTGACGATCTCAAAACCGCCCGCGCCGTGGCCTACGACATGGTGCTCAACGGCTACGAAATCGGCGGCGGTAGCCTGCGTATCTATCAGCCTGAGGTGCAGCAGCAGGTGTTTGACACCATTGGTCTATCTGCCGAAGAGGCCCACGACAAGTTTGGTTTTTTAATTGAGGCTTTTGAGTACGGCACCCCACCCCACGGTGGCATCGCCTACGGGCTAGACCGGATTGTGATGCTGATGGCGGGCGAAGAGTCGATCCGCGATGCGATCGCCTTTCCCAAGACCCAGCAGGCTCGCTGCTTGCTGACCCAGGCTCCGTCTGGGGTAGACGAGACCCAGCTCAAGGAACTCGCGATCGCCTCCACCTACGAGCCAGAGGTAGACGAGTAGAACTGGCGGTAGGGGATGGGTCACCAACTAATTCCCTATTGGTAGACAGTGCCCACCCTACGGTTGTCTGGGGTTTATTGATGGTTGCCACTAAGCTCTCTCTGTCCGATTTTTTGAGCCTGGATACAGGCTCAGAGGCCCGCTGCGAATTTGTGGATGGGGAGATTGTGCAGGTGCCACCAGAGAGTTCGCGAAATGTTTTGATCTCGCTATTTTTGTTGCAGCAGCTCTTGCAAACTTTGCCCTTCCACTGGTTGCGACGCATGGATACGGAAATCGTGGTATTGGGGCGAGTGCGGATTCCAGACTTGCTGGTATTGGGCGAAGACTTGGCGGCCCTGTTAGAAGACACGGGCCGCAGCACCATTACTGAAGATATGCCAGCACCGCTGCTGGTGGTAGAAGTAGTTTCGCCCGGCAAACTCAACGAAGACCGAGACTATCGCTACAAGCGCTCTGAGTATGCGGCGCGAGGGATACCAGAGTACTGGATTGTCGACCCGGCTCAGACCAAGGTGATGGTGCTAACCCTGGTAGATGGGCTGTATGAAGCCCAAGAGCTACTAGGAGAGGCGGTATTGCAGTCGCCTCAGTTTGTAGAGCTGAGGCTAACTGTGGCTGAGGTGCTCTCTCCAAAAGGTTGATGTGTTGCCCACATGCGGGCCGAACAACTAAAAACCGGGTTTCTGATTGGCTTTGCAGCAGCCTAAGTAGGAAGACCCAATCAAATATAAGACCGTGTAGGTTGCGGTTGAGGAACGAAACCCAACGCCCGCATGGGTTACGCTACCGCTAACCCATCCTACATTTGAATTAGCCCAGCTACTTATAGCTTCGGCTTAGAAACCCGGTTTCTGGATATAGATGCACCGATGGCTAAAGCTACCCGACAACTGCCTCGGCCTTGGCCTGCTTGCGCCGACGCAGCGCACCAACACCCAGGCCAATTAAACCAGGCAGTAGGGCCGGGGTAGGCACCGCTGTAGCGTTAGAGATCGATACGCCAGATTTCGTATATCCAGAAGAAGATAAACCGCTCTCGTAGTTATCCTGGCTAGCGCTAGCGGAGGAGCCAGAATACGGAGTGCCGTTGTAGACACCGCCGTCGAACGAGCTATATCCAGAGTCTGAATATTCCGGAGCCCAGACAAAGGTTCCTTTGTCACTATGACCCTCACCAAAATAGTCGGGATTTACCTGCACGTCATACCAGCTGATGTCGCCATAACCATTGTCTAGATTAAAGACTTGGGTGATGGCCCCCGACTTGAGCACCAGACTGAGCAGTGGAGCAGCGCTGTACAGGTAGCGATCATAATATTCATTAGAGTAA
Organism: Nodosilinea sp.; assembly: GCA_049645805.1. Classification (GTDB taxonomy): domain Bacteria; phylum Cyanobacteriota; class Cyanobacteriia; order Phormidesmidales; family Phormidesmidaceae; genus Nodosilinea. Next base: position 6,983 of record JBARUP010000409.1, on the reverse strand, counting down.
TCGGTGGTCGTAATGCTGTCGCTGTCGTAGGTGTAGTCGGCGGTAAAGGCATCGCCTGTATTAAAGCCGCCATAGGCATACTCCCAGTTGCCGCTGACCTGCCCGCTGATGATGGCGGCTTGGGCACTAGGGGCCGCAGCTGTGCCCAGGGTGGCGATCGCAACTCCCGCTGCAGCCATGAGAGAGGCTTTCTTAATCGTTGAAGTTACTATTAGCTTGATAGCCCTAGAAAAGGTGAGTTATGAATGGTAGAGCTCTCCCTGAGGTGCGATGATCAGCAGATGCGTGAATGGCTGATCAGCTCTGATAGATACTTGCCGTCAACTTGGCTTGGGGAAATGCCCCAAAGATTTAGTTTGCCAAAACCAAACGCCGCACTAGTCAGTTTTACCTCTCCCCAAAAAAAATAAGCTAGCGCTTCTACGGAATTTTACTGAAACTTTTCAGAGGGGGTATAAAGTACTACTTACTGCTTAATCTTCCGTCGCGCGAGCAGGCGATCGCCCCAAGGCTTGCCCTCAGGAAGCATAGAAACTTGCACCGTGAACGGTAATTCGTGCCAACCTATGGGCTGATAAGGAGAGTCTATTGGAGCCACGTTGTCGTTATGCTGCAGGAAACCTCAAGCCAGCGTTTGCATGCCCTCGGAAAACCTGGGGGCCGGTGGCGCTATATTCCCTGGTTGACCCTCGGTGGTCTAGTGGTGCTTTGTCCTACAGCCTTGGCTCAAGACATATCTACCGCCGATCTTAAAGTCGCGCTAGACACGGTTTGGGTATTGGTGACTGGGTTCCTAGTCTTCTTTATGAATGCTGGGTTCTGCATGCTTGAAACCGGCTTCTGTCGCCGCAAGAACGCCGTCAACCTGCTAGCCAAAAATCTCATTGTGTTTGGTTTGTCCAGCATCGCTTTTTGGGTAGTGGGATTTGGTTTTATGTTTGGCGACGGCAATTCCCTATTTGGTTTTTCTGGGTTCATGCTGCAAGGGGCCGACAACAGCCCGGCTACCGGCAATGCTTATCAGGGCACCTTTAGCGCTCTCAGCTGGGCAGGAGTGCCGCTCAACGCCAAGTTTTTCTTTCAGCTGGCTTTTGCGGGTACTGCTGCCACCATCGTGTCTGGGGCCGTAGCAGAGCGAATCAAGTTTTTAGCCTTCTTCATCTTTAGCCTGCTGCTGGTTGGGCTATCGTACCCAATTACCGGCCACTGGGTGTGGGGCGGCGGCATACTTGCCAACCTGGGCTTCTACGACTTTGCCGGCTCTACTGTGGTGCACTCGGTAGGCGGCTGGGCTGCTCTAATTGGAGCGATTTTGCTAGGCCCACGGTGGGGGCGGTTTCAGCCTCGTCCTATGGCTATGCCGGGGCACAATCTGAGCATTTCAGCTCTGGGCTGTCTAATTCTGTGGCTGGGCTGGTTTGGCTTCAATCCCGGTTCGACCATGGCTGCCGATCCCTTTGCCATTAGCCACATTGTTGTTACAACCAACACCGCTGCGGCCCTAGGCGGCTTAGCGGCTACAGTGACCTCCTGGATCTATCTCAGCAAGCCCGACCTGTCGATGATTATCAACGGCGTGCTGGCGGGGCTGGTCGCTGTCACCGCATCCTGTGCCTATATCAACCTGGGCAGCGCGGCGCTGATTGGCCTAGTTGCAGGCGTCATTGTAGTGTTTTCGGTCACCCTGTTAGACGCCCTCAAAATTGATGATCCAGTGGGGGCCGTCTCGGTACACCTGGTGTGTGGCGTGTGGGGCACCCTGGCCCTGGGCTTATTTAGCGTTAGTCCTGAGGTGTACCCTTGGTATGACAGTACGTCTGGCCCTCTGCCTGGATTGCTGATGGGGGGCGGCATTCAGCAACTGCTGGTGCAGTTTATAGGCGTTGTGGCAGTAGGCTTCTTTACGGCATCCTTTAGCCTGGTGTGCTGGCTAGTGCTACGGGCAACGGTAGGTATTCGAGTCGCCGAGTCAGAAGAAATCCACGGCCTCGACCTGGGCGAGCACGCGATGGAAGCCTATCCTGAGTTTCACGCAGGATCGTAGGGAAAAGGGCGCTGATGAGGTAACCGCGACGCCTTATACCAAATCCGAACCACATGCCTCCGATTCGATCAAAGGTCAGACTGTAGGGACAAATGGCATTTGTCCTTCCGAAGAGGTTAATCAAGCAGGATTTAGTGCCATGCAAGGCTGAACGAGTCGCGCCGACTTGATCAGCCGCCCTGGTTTACCAGGCAGTATAGGGCAGGGCGGCGGCGGTGGCGCGGATGGCCTCGGCATTGCCGACGAGTTGCCCACAGGCATCCCAAGTGCCTGCCAAAAACGCCTGACGCACCCCCTCGGGCATGGCGACAGCCGCCGTTTTCGCGTCAAAGTGTACGGTTTGGGCGGACAGGTCGAGCGTTATCGATTCGCCGGAGGCGGCTTTTACGGCTGCCTGCACCTGCTCTATTATCTCAGAGGCGGCTGTTAGACAGGGAATGCCAATTGCAACGCAGTTGCCAAAGAAAATCTCGGCAAAGCTTTCTCCTAAAACAGCCTTGATGCCCCAGCGGGCGATCGCCTGGGGAGCGTGCTCTCGCGAGGAGCCACAGCCAAAGTTGCGGTTTACCACCAGGATTGTCGCCCCCTGGTACTGAGGCTGGTCAAAGGGATGCTCTCCGGCCAGCGCAGCGCGGTCGTCGGCAAATACCTGCTCTCCTAGCCCGTCAAAGGTGACACACTTGAGAAACCGGGCCGGAATAATGCGATCGGTGTCGATATCGTTTCCCTGGAGGGGAATTCCAGTCCCCGTGATCTGCTCTGTCTGCGCCACTGCGATCGCTCCTTAACCCTAGGGCCAAATTGTGAACAAGCGGACCACCTCCCTAGAGAGAGCCGCATCCTAAATAGTAGCGTCAGACGCGCCAGCGCAGCCTCTGCTTACCTTTCCAATAAGTCTTTCAGTCCTAACGGCAGAATATTTAAGCTAGCGACCTTTGGCCTTATGAGAGCAGCTCTTAACCAAAACATAAACTTTAGTTTCATCGCTAGGCATCCTTGTTCTAGGGGAGTATCTTAATAAGTAGGGAAACAACTCACCTGATCCCAAATGTGACTGATTCCCAAGCTAGATCAAATGGTTCAGTCCTATAAATAGGAGGTACGTTATCGATTTAACGTCTGAATCTATTTCGTCAAATACCAGCAGCGCCTTACTCGGTTGTTGATATTTCCTCGCTTTAGCTGATCGGGAGCTCTGTGAAAATGTCCAGAGACGCTATAAACCCCACGCGATGGTTTCTTTACGACGGCATTTCAATATCTCTATTGAATCGGAACTTACTTGAGGGAAAATCTCAAGTTAATCAGTCAAAGCGCTGCTGTTTCGAAACGCTTTCAAAATACATGCGTAAAGCCATTCTGCTTTCAGCAATCTGCTGAGCTATAGGCAAAACTTACGCTATATACATCTAGAATCCCTCGGCGAATGATCTGCCGGGGGATTCCCTTTTGATTGAGTTAGATCGGGTTTCAATACCGTGTACGCTTACCTCGCTAAATTACCCAACTGAGCGATCGCCCCCAGGGCTGTAGACGAACGCCGATAGCTTTGACATCACTTCGCTGCCTGGCGCTGAGGGCGCTACATTTGCCGAAGATACCGGCTCTTCAATAGGGGCAGGAGCCATCATATCGCTAGGCAAAAAGATGCGAGCGCTCACCGCCAGCATCGCTACCGCAAAAATCAGCACGATAATGAAAGGCGCAACGTAAGAGCGAAAAAACGACATAGGGCGATCGCGTATGAAGGGATGTAGCTGATAGTCTCATCTTACACTCATCCCCCATTTCCTCATCCCGGCGGATCATTCAGCCCCGGCCTGGGCACAGGCAGCACGGTTTTACCCATGCGCCGCAGGCCTACCCAGCCAGCTACCGCCACCATCAGCCAGAACCAGCCGGTCAATGGCTGGTACAGCAAAAACCCGCCGACCCCGAGCATGGCCCCCAGCAGCAGCAGCAGGGCAAAACCAGCCCTGCACAGATCGCGGCCCAGGGCCTGGGCAGGCCAAATGCCGGTGCGCTGGCGCTGGCGTTTCCAGCCGGGGCCACCGGGTCGTACCTTACTATAAAAAGCGTCCAGCGTCGCGTCGTTTTCTGGGGCGCTTAGCAGCATGGCGGTGACCCAAACTATGGTAGTAATGGCCGTAGTGACCATCAGCCGTAGGCCAAAGTCGGCAATGGTAAGCACAGGGACGACGCTGGTAACCAGCCCCACAAAAAAGCCGGCCAGCATAGAGGCTAGTTCGGCAGCGGCGTTGATGCGCCACCAGAACCAGCGCAGAATTAGCACCAGGCCCGGCCCGGTGCCGATCGCGATGACGAGCCGAAACACTGTGGCCACGTCCTGAGAATAGAGGGCCGCGATCGCGCCGATGGCGGTCACCACTACCGAGGCCAATCGTCCCGCCAGCAGCAGCTCTGCCTGGTCAGCCTCAGGTCTGATAAACCGACCGTATAGGTCGTTAGTTAGGTACGACGCGCCCCAGTTAATCAGCGTTGAGACCGTACTCATAAAGGCGGCAATTAGTGAAGCCACTACCAGCCCTAGCAGCACGGGCGGCAAAAAGTCGAGCATCAGCATGGGGTAGCCCAGCTCGCGATCTTCTAAGTTGGGGTAGATCACAACCGCCGCCAGGGCCACCACTACCCAGGGCCAGGTGCGAATAACGTAGTGCAGAATATTAAAAAACCACGCCGCCTTTTCGGCTTCGGCCTCGTCCTTAGAGGCGGCCAGCCGCTGAATAAACTCGCCGCCTCCGTCGCTGCGGCGAAAAGCCCACCACTGCAAGGTGACGTAGGCCAAAAAGGTGCTGATGCTAATTCCTGCGGTTTCGCTCCAGCGGTACCAGCCCCCGGCTCGTTCTAGGGGTACAAACGCTAGCAGATCAGTGCCGCCCGTAGCCCTTACCTGCTCGACTAGGCTGCCCATGCCGCCTAGATTAATCACCGCCGCCACCGCCACAATGATGGCCCCCAGCAGGGCCAAAAAGAACTGAAAGAAGTCGGTGGCAACAACTCCCCATAATCCCGAAAATCCGGCGTAGACCAGCACCAGCACGCTGACGCCGACTACGCTAAGCAGCTTGAGATTTTCTCCTGGTTCGATGCCGAAGGACTGCCAGAGCTGGAGAGCATCGATAACTTTGACCATAGCCAGCATGGCGTAGCCAATGCCGATGCAGTTGATCGGCACCGCAAACAGAAAGGCTTTGATACCCCGCAGCCAGGCTGCCGTAGCGCCGCCGTAGCGCAGCTCGGTCAGTTCGGCGTCGGTGATGATCTCAGAGCGCCGCCACAGCCGAGCGAACACATAGATCATCACCACGTGGGCAATGCCAAAGCTCCACCACTCCCAGTTACCGGCAATGCCTCGGGTGCCGACGACCCCGGCAATATATAGAGGTGTGTCGATAGAGAAGGTTGTGGCCGCCATGCTGGTGCCCGCCAGCCACCAGGGCAGCGATCGCCCCGACACAAAGAAATCCACCAGCCCGCCTGCCGCCCGGCGGGAAAGGTAAAGGCCCAAAGCTAGGCTAAAAGCCATGTAAGCGACCACAATGGCCCAGTCAATCCAGATCACGGTGGGTTACCCCTTAAATACCGATGCTATCTTGCCACACTCATCTGGCCAGACATCGGTTTTGGGTTAGCGTGCGCTGCTCTCAAGCTCTTCTACTCGAGTTTCGAGCTGGTTGACCCGCTGCTTGAGTTCGATTGCCAGCGTCGCTAGGTTATTAAACTGCTCTTCTAGGGAAGGCTCCGCTAGGGAGGGGGCCGTTGCGGGGCGGTTAGGGGAGCGATTGGGGAGCGATAGCTGCGATTCAACCTGCCTAAACTGAGATCTGAGCCGTCCTAGCTCGGACTCTAGGCGGGTCAATCGTGATTCTATCCTGGCCTCGCTCTGGGCTTCGGCATAGTGCCCTAGGCTCAGCCACAGCGAGACGCCAAGCAACAGACCCATTAGCCACCGGGCGATCGCCATACAAGTGCTCCTGTGATCTACTCTGCGTTAGCCGGTTTGGTCGCCACGGGCAGATTGGACACTCGACCAGGCACTCTGAGATTTTAAGAGAAACTTCAAAGAAACTCTGCAAACCCGTCTCTCAACCTAAATAAGCTGGCTTATCATTAGCGCCAGGGACGATCGCTAGAAACGCAGGTGGGTATTCTGATAGTAGCCTTCACTGGGGAGGCGACGCCAGTCTACTCAATCTGCAAATATTGTCGGTGGAGGGGAAGCCATGAAATCACATTATTTAGCTGGGTTGCTGGGCCTGGGGCTGGCGGCAGGGGCACTGTCCCCCGTCTATGCCCAAGTCCAGGACACCGAGCCTGAGCAAGTCGAGCCCGCAGCCGAGGACTCTGACCCCGCTGAGCCCGGTATGACGGCGATCGCGGCCTACAATCTGGGGGTTGAGCGCTACACCAGCGGTGACTACGAAGCGGCCCTCGAAGCCTTTGACATGGCCCTCGACAAAGATCCGGCTTTGGCCGATGCCTATCTGTATCGAGGCTTGATTTATAGCAACCAGAACAACTACAGTCGCGCCCTAATCGACCTCAACCAGGCCCTGACGCTAGAGCCCGGTAACGCCAGTGCCCTATTCGCGCGGGGCAGCGTTTACTATCGTCAGGACAACTTCACCGCTGCCCAAGCCGACTTCAATGCGGCGCTAGAGGCTAACCCCGACGCGGTAAACGCTTACCTATACCGGGGGCTGATCGATTCTCAGCAGGGGCGAAACGACCTTGCTTTAGAAGACTTTTCCACGGCCATTGAGCTTGATCCTGACAATCCTTCGGCCTACGTGCTGCGGGGCTTTGCCCTAGAGCGCGTCAGCAACTACAGCGATGCCGTCGCCGACTTTAGCCGCGCCATTGAGCTCCAGGGCGACCTGCCTAGGGCCTACATGGGGCGAGGTGTGGCGTACTACCG
>JBARUP010000408.1:0-2722 GCA_049645805.1 Nodosilinea sp. | reverse complement strand
CCACAGCGCAGCCGCCCAGCAGCCCGAGCAGAGCGCAGGAGACCACCTTAGACAATCTGTCAGCCGTTACCCACAGGTTCGCCAGACGGGTATGGTAGGGACGGTATTGAATAGGGTTGAGACAACGGGGCATGGCAAGCGCTTCCTGGAATCGACGACACGTCCTGTCGCTGGCCGATTTTACGGCGGCAGAGCTAGAAACAGTAATGGAAACGGCGGTGAGCTTTTGGCAAGTGCTCTCTCGCCGCACCCGCAAGGTGCCGGCACTGCAAGGGCTGGTGGTGACCAATATGTTCTTTGAGCCCTCTACTCGCACCCGCAGCAGCTTTGAGCTGGCCGCCAAGCGACTTTCGGCAGACGTGCTGAACTTCGCCCCCGGCACCTCGTCTTTGACTAAGGGTGAAACCATTTTAGACACGGCTAAGACATACCTGGCTATGGGTACTGATCTGATGGTCATTCGCCATCAGGAGTCGGGGGTGCCGCAAGCGATCGCCGCCGAGATGGACCGATTGCAAACGGGAGTTGGCGTTCTCAACGGCGGCGATGGGCTGCATGCCCATCCTTCCCAAGCGCTGCTCGATCTATTCACGCTGGGACTGGTCTTAGATCCGGAGCAGCCAGCGGCGGCGCTGCTGGCGGGCAAAAAAATTGCTCTAGTGGGCGATATTCTACACTCCCGCGTTGCCCGCTCTAACCTGTGGTGCCTCACCGCCTGTGGAGCGGAGGTTCACCTAGCGGCCCCTCCAACTCTGCTGCCGCCCGGCTTTGCCGACGCCTTTATTGAGCAATCGCCGATCGATATTTCCCGCGCCGTTACCCAGCACAGCACTCTGGCTCCGGCGCTGGAGGGGGCCGATTTCGTCATGACCCTGCGCCTGCAAAAGGAGCGCATGGCCCAGCACCTGCTGCCCAGCCTGCGGGAGTATCACCAGGGTTTTGGAATAACGCGCGATCGCCTTCGGATCTGTCAGCCCACGGTTAAAGTGCTGCACCCTGGCCCCGTCAACCGAGGCGTCGAGATCAGCTCTGATGTGATGGATGACCCCGCCCTCAGCCTAATTGGCGACCAGGTTACCAGCGGTGTCGCCGTGCGGATGGCGCTGCTGTATTTAATCGGGGTGGGGGATAGAGGATAGATGGGCAGGTGAGGGCCGCTTACTCACCCACTCATCCACTCACCCACTTCCCTCGCCTGCACCTCAAACCCTGGCTCCCCCGTTTCCCGCGCAAAATAACGGCCCATCATGCCGTAGCCAATTAGCCCGGCCCATTCTCGCAGCACCAAAACCTGCCGCCGCCGCCGGTCTAGGCTGCGGGGCACCGGGCTAGGGTGGGGAGTAACCTTAAACCCCAGGCTGCGAAACGTAAGCAGCGATCGCGCCATGTGGGGCGGGTCGGTCACTAAAATCAGCCGCTTAACGCCCTGGGGTTGCAGCAGCGCGGCGGTAAACAGGGCATTCTCGTTGGTAGTAGCTGAGCAGGGCTCGCCGTCTACGGCGGCTGCCGGGACGCCCGCCGCCTCCAGCCGTTGAGCAATCTCAACGGCGTCGCCGCGACCGCTGGCAAAAATTAGGGGGGCTCGCTGCTGCTGCCACAGCTCTACCGCTACCTGCACTCGACTGGGCCGAAAAGAACCGCCCCGGCCCAGCACTACGATCGCATCGGCAGGCTGACCGCCGTCGCGGGGAAACAGCCGCGCTAGCCCTTCACCGCCCAGCCTTGCCCCCGCAGGAGAGAGCCCTAGGCCGTACAGCAGCAGCAGCAGTATTCCCGCCAGACTAATTCGTCGCTTCCACTGCCGAGGGCGCACAACCCAGGGCGCGACAATAAGCACAGCCAGCAGCGGCAGCACAACACCCGGCTGCACGAGCGCATTCAGCAGTCGCCAGAGCGATCGCGTTAGCTCTCCCGCCGATGTTGCCTGGCAGGCCGATAAATCTACCACAATAGACCTCCACTCAGCTGAAACTTTAGGCGCAGGGGCGATCGCCCTATAATGCAAAGCATCGGTAGCGGAAGATGTTGGCCCCCGGAGGAGACACGATCTGCTGGATAACCGATTTGCCTACCCCTTTTTGGAGGGCAGATCTTTCAAGTCCTGTAGCCGTTCATCAAAGTAGACGAATTTTTGTTGCGTCGGTGCCGTCTCTGTTGTTTTTCACGGGTTCTTTATGCAGCTTGCTACGCCGGGGCCTGTTGTAGCCTCTACCGCCGACAGCCTGCGGGTGACTTTCGCTCCCCTATTTTTGCCTGAGGTCTATGCCTTAGCCGATGATTCGGCTAACGGAGCTGTAGTTGTGATGAGCGGCATGGTGCGCAACAACAGCGAGGGCAAGGCTGTGGTTGCCTTAGAATATCAAGCCTACGAACCCATGGCCCTAGAGGTGTTTAAGCAAATTGCTGCCCAAATTCGCGCCACCTGGCCCGATGCGACCCGCGTGGTAATTCACCACCGCACCGGCAAACTCGCCGTGGGCGATATTAGCGTGCTGGTGGCCGTGGGCTGCCCCCACCGGGCGGAAGCGTTTGCGGCCTGTCAGTACGCGATCGACACCCTCAAGCACAACGCCCCGATCTGGAAAAAAGAGCACTGGCAGGACGGCTCGACGAGCTGGGTCAGCATTGGCGCTTGTGAAGAGGGGTAGTGCGCTGTTAGCTAGGAGAGAAGGGTGAAGGCAGAAGGCAGAAGGCAGAAGGATGAAGGCAGAAGGATGAAGGC
>JBARUP010000407.1:0-5358 GCA_049645805.1 Nodosilinea sp. | reverse complement strand
GCCTTTCATGACTGGCACCTCGCGGCTTAAGAATAGTGATGATATCGATGTTTTATCGGCTCACAGCAGGTCATGGAGCTGCTTTTTGTGTGTGCTGATACCTAAATGCTACGAGATCTCCAGAGGGCTATCGGCTTTATAGCGCTCATTCTTTACAGCGGTTGGCAAGTTGTAATATATGGAGTGCACCTGTAACGACTCGGCTTGGTACTAAGGAGTTTTCTGTGAAACGCAGTCACGCGGCGATCGCCGTTTTGTGGAGCCTGATAGGCAGTTGGGGAATCAGCTCAACCGCTCAAGCGGCTCTTTCTGATAATCTAGGACAGGCTTTTGCACCCGTGCTGCCGCTGCGGCTGGCTCAAAACAGTGGCCTCAGTGCTGACCAGCAGGACCGGGTCGATGAGCTCCTGCGCCAGGGGCAAGATAAGGTAGAATCCCAGGACTACGCAGGAGCGATCGCGGCCTATCAGCAGGCGGCCGCCATCGACCGTCAAAACCCCCGTCTGTTTTCGGGTATTGGCTATCTCTACGTGCAGCAGGGCAACTATAGCGAAGCCATTAGCGCCTACCGCAGCGCGATCGCTCTCGACGGCAACAATCTGGCCTTTCGCTACGGTCTGGCCCACAGTCAGTACAAAAACGAGCAGTTTGACGAGGCGCTAGATACCTATCGAGGCATTTTAAACACCAACCCTCGTGAGGTCGACGCTCATCTGGGCATCGGCGGCATTCAAATCGAGCGTAGCGACTATGACGGTGCCCTAGCCACCTATCGCGGCCTAGCTCGCATTGCCCCCGGCAATGCGCAGGTATACCAGGCCCTGGGGTCGCTATACATTCGCCAAGAAAACTACGACGAGGCCCTTACTTACCTAAATCAGGGGCTACGGGCCAACCCCGACAACAGCATCCTCCACGTTAGCGTAGCTAACCTCTACATTCAGCAGGAAAACTACGCAGAGGCTGCCAAGAACCTGCGTTTGGCACTACAAAAAGATCCTCGAAATGCCGATGCTCAGCATCAGATGGGTTATGTGCTGTATCAACAGGGCGATCGCGAGGCTGCCTTTGACTACCTGCTGCGGGCGGTGCGTCTCGATCCTGACCTTGTGGCTGCCCACGCGCTGCTGGGCGAGCTGCTGCTAGAGCGTGAGCAATATCTACAGGCGGTACTTTCCTACCGCAAAGTGACCGAGGCTTTGCCTGGGGATCCAGCGGCGTTTTACAACCTGGGCCTTGCCCTTCACGGGCAGGGTCTAGAGGCACAGGCGCTCTCCAACCTTGAGGTAGCGGCTATCTTGTACAACCGTCAGGACGATGCTGAGGGAGCTGCCCGAGCCCGCGAGCTGATGGACTATTGGGGTCAGCAGTAGTCTATGCCTGAAGGTCCCGAAATTCGCCGCGCTGCTGATAAAATTCAGCGGGCGATCGCTGGCGAGGTCGTCTCCGATGTATTCTTCGCCTTTGACCACCTCAAGCCCTACGAAGACGAGCTGGTAGGCCGTGTGGTAACGGCGGTCAAGCCCTACGGCAAGGCTCTCGTCAGCTACTTTGACAATGGACTGGCGGTCTACAGCCACAATCAGCTCTACGGCATTTGGGTCACCTGCAAGCCTAACGCCACTCCGCCAACCCGCCGCCAGCTTCGGTTTGCAGTACACACCCCGCATCGGTGGGCCTTACTCTACAGCGCCTCTGATATCGAGGTGCTGACCGCCGATGCGGTACCTGCCCATCCTTACATAGCCAAGCTTGGCCCCGACACCCTCGACACCACTGTCACTGCTGCTGAAATAGAAGCGAGAGCATTGAGCGCTCCCTTCCGCCGCCGCCAGTTTGCCACCCTACTGCTTGATCAGGGCTTTTTAGGCGGCATTGGCAACTACCTGCGCACCGAGATTCTCTACGTAGCGCGTATTCACCCCGGTCAGCGGCCCGTAGACTGTACCCCAGAGCAGACATTTGCCTTCTCTGAAGCGGCCCTGGCTTTGCCTCAGCAGTCATACCGCCACGACGGTGTTACCAACGACCTAGCCTTAGCCACTTACCTCAAGCAGAGCGGCTACCGCCGTAGTGAGTACCGCCACTGGGCCTTTGGCCGCCAGGGCAAACCCTGCCATCGCTGCGGCAGTGTGATCGTCAAAATTATGATTGGCGGTCGACGCTGCTACCTATGCCACCAGTGCCAGGGTTAGCCACTCGTGATCGAAAGACCGTCTAACAACACCGAGGGGGTATAGCATGAACCATTCCAGTCGCCATCGTTGCCCAGTTCTACGCTGTCTTTGAGAACCGCGTAGATGTTGCCTGCCACCATCGTATCTTTGATGCGGCCTACCAGCTCGCCACGGTGAATGCGGTAGCCCAGGTCAATGTTGACAGAAAAGTCACCCGCGATCCCGGCTCCGCCGCCCAAAATTTGGTCTACCAGCACGCCGTTGTCGAGACTGGCAATTAGCTCGTTTAAAGACTTTGTGCCGGGCTGAACTAAGGTGTTGTACAAGCTAGGGGTGGGATAGCTACCCAAACTAGAGCGAAATCCGTTGCCGGTCGACTCGGCCCCTAAAGTGCGGCCAATGGCGCGATCGCTGTAAAACAGTTTCACTACCCCTTTTTCAACAAATACCAGCCGCTGAGTCGGGGTGCCCTCGTCGTCGAAGGGGCAGCTAAAGGGACCGGCCTCTGGATCCTGCCATAGAGTAATGCGGGATGAGGTCATCTGTTGACCTAAGGCATTGCTCCAGGGAGACGATTGCTCCAGCACTCGCTTACCGTTTAGGGCTGATTGCAGCGTGCCCCAAAGCATATCAGCCGCCTTAGCCGTAAAGATGACCGGCATGCGCCCAGTCTCGACCTCTGCTGATTGTTCAGCCCAGGCCAGCCGCTGCAGCACCTGATCCAGGAGAGCATCTATATTTAGACTGTCACGCTGGGTTTGACCGTCACTCACGCTTAAGAAGTCATCCCCACGCACCCAGTCTGCTGACAGGTAGCTACTTAAGGTAGCGTCGCTGTAGCGGCAGTCGAGCCCGGTGCTGTGGAGGATGCGAGTAGTTTCAACATCGCACTCAACATCTACGCCACAAATGACTTCAGGGTAGGCGCTGCGTAGGCGATCGACCATGCCCTGGCCCCACTCGATCATCTGCTCTACCGTCACCTCCTGCCCCATATCGGGGTAGAAGCGTTTGGTGCTCTCTACAAGATCTATGGTTTCAGGGTCGTTTAGGGCGCTGATATCCAGCGCCTTGGCGACAATGGCTTCTGGGTCGACGTTGCCATAGGCTACCGCTAGCCCTGGCCGCCCGTTCATCCACAGCCGTAGAGCAGTACCTAGGGCGGCAGAGCTTTCTAGCTGCTTTAGGCGATTGGCTTCAAAGAAAACGGGCCGCGATCGCGATCGCGACTGCAATACCTCTGCTGCCTCAGCGCCCTGTTTTAGGGCTAGGTCGATTAATTGCTCAGCCAGTAAATCGTCAGAAAGACCAGGCACCATAGCAGTTCGTCAGCAGGTTATGACAGATTTTCTCTCATCTTCCCGGATTGTGGCACCTGTGCAAAGATCGCCTTCAAAAGAGGGCGTTTCAGCGTCTATATTTTTGACGATATCTTTGGCGATTTGCTGAGGGTTTTTAGCCTAGAATCGCTTGCTGCCTCAATTCAGCGGTAGAATAGCTAAGCCCCTTGGAGAGGTGGCAGAGTGGTTGAATGCGGCAGTCTCGAAAACTGTTTGAGGGTCAAACCTCACGAGGGTTCGAATCCCTCCCTCTCCGTCCTAAGGCTGAGCCCGTTGCCGGGCGTTGCGCCAAGATCATTGAGGAAGCCCAAGAAGCTGCTGAGGCCGTGGAGCCTGAGCTGGCTAATCTCTGCGAGGTTATAGCGGCCACAGTGGATGTCTCGCTGGTTTCCTGGAAAATTGCCTAAGTAAAGAAAATTTCACAAACCAGTGCGTTTCAAGGCCCGCCTGGTTACTTTAGAGAGGCCTGTGCCATATCTATGCATAGGCTGATGGAAGCTGAATGCTAGCTGCCGCCTCTGTCTAAATAATGCGAAAAGACTTGCCCTACTACGCCAAAAAGTTTGCGAAGCTGAACGTCAACAAGCACCGAGAGCGAGGGGCAGCGCCTCACAAGCCTGTGCTGCTGATTTTGATGATGGAGCTAATCGAGCAGGGTAAGCTGCGGCTGAACCAAGTGCCGCTGTCGCCGGAGCTAATTTCGACGTTTTTGAAGTACTGGCGCAGCCTGGTCAGAACCGACCACCGCTCAGATATCTCGCTGCCGTTTGTGCATTTGACTGGCGACCAGTTTTGGCACCTGGCGTTTTACCCCGACAGTGAAACGGCGACGGCAACGGGGCTAGGCCGCAAGGGAGTAACGGCGGTGCGGCGGATTGTGCAGTATGCGTGGCTCGACCCGGAGCTGTTTGCGATCTTGCAGGACCCAGGGCAGCGGGTGATATTGCTGCGGGTGCTGATCGATAGCTGGTTTGCGGGGCGATCGTCTGAGATAGAGCAGCTATCTTTAATCGATGAGTTTGAGTTGGTGAAAACTCAGCTTTTGCGGGAGGGTGGCGCGACCTACAGCGTGGGAGACCTGAAGGATGAGGAGACTATCGTCGTCAGAAATGGGGCGTTTCGCAAGATTGTGGTGTCGCTCGATGACCAGCGCTGCGCAAGAACCACCACTGGGCGTTTGACCACGGCTGGTTTGGGGTGGATGATGACTACCGAATTGTGATTCCGCAGGAGCGGTTTATGGAAGAGCCAGCGGTAGAGAGTCGGGAGATGGTGGCGTTTAGGGGCGAGGTGATTGGGCTACCAGAGGAGAGGGAGTTTAAGCCGAGTTTGGAGGGGTTGAGGTGGCATCGGGAGAGGTGGAAGATTGGGTAGAAAGTGTCAGTTAACGGTGGGCACTGCCCATCCTACAATTACTGCCAGGTGTATCGCCGCGGATTGATAAGGGTATTTACTGAGAAATCTGCAAAGCTGTTATTGCCAACAAATCTAAGTCAAGCCATCCTAGAGATCTTGGCAGTAACGGTAGTTAATTCATCCGTCGTTATATTCTCTCTATTTCTTTACAATAATGACTATAGCAAGAAAAATTGGCTTTTATGCCATTAAGCTTCATTCAAGCAACGATCTAAGCGCACCTCAAGAGCCTAGTTTTCTTAGGCAGGTATTAGAGTATATTCAAGCCCTTGACAAAACCGATAGACGTCACTTTGACGAAGATCGATTTTATTTTCTAGATGAAGTAGAGAATTCTCTAGAAGATGAGAGCATTCAACTTTTATTATTTAAAAATGCGGAGACTGGAAAGATACCTCCAATTATTGACAAGCAAACTCTTGGAG
>JBARUP010000406.1:0-10757 GCA_049645805.1 Nodosilinea sp. | reverse complement strand
CAGGGTTGGGAGCTAGCGCTGAAGCTGGCAGAGCCCGTCACGGCCGAAATTACCGTTGAAACAGTGCAAAGTGCTGAGGGCTTTGCGGTAGGGCTGCGGTGGCAGCTGCGGGATATTAGCGATCGCAAGAAAGCTCAAGCCGCCCTTAGTCAGCTTCAGACTCAGAATCTAGAACTGCTCGAAGCCGACCGCTTAAGAACCCAGCTGTTGGCCACCGTCTCCCACGAGCTAAAGACTCCTCTGACGGCAATTCTGGGATTTTCTCAGGTGTTGATGGGGCAGTTTGGCTTCGACGCCAAAGCGGCCAAAATGGTCGAGCGGATTTTTCACAACGGGCAGCATCTGCTCGGCTTGATTGAAAGCATGCTCAACTTTTCGCGGCTGCGGGCACACCAAATTGAGCTTCAGCTCGAAACCTTTGATTTGATCGAGCTGGTCAGCACAACCCTCGACGACTTGAGCCCCCTGGCCGATCAAAAGGCGCTTGCCCTAGTGATAGATTTGCCTGCCAGTCCTGTATGGACAACAAATGATCGCACTCGTCTGCGGCAGGTGATCACCAACCTGTGGTCAAATGCCGTTAATTTTACTGATACCGGTCGGGTTGTGGTTAGAGTAGAGGCGCTGCCTGCAGAACGGCTGCTTTTGGTGGTACAAGATACCGGCTGTGGTATCAGTCCTGCGGATCAGTCCTATATCTTTCAGGAGTTTTGGCAAGTCCACAATGCTCGCACTACAGTACAAGGTACGGGGCTAGGGTTAGCGATTGTGCATGCGCTAGTCAATGTTATGCAGGGCAGCGTCACAGTTGAAAGCGAGCTAGGCCAGGGTAGCCAGTTTCGAGTTGAGCTACCTCAGATAGTTTTGGCGCATCCAGCTAGTCCTAGTTGGCAGCCTTAGATTCAGCCGCTTCGCTCGTTTTGTTCTGTCGCACTAGGCGGTTGCCTTCACTACTCGCCGCAGCGCCGTCTGTGATGAGACAATGCCAATCAGCCCTGGTTAAGGAGGTGGAGCACTGCTGCCTACTTGCCTAGGCCAAAAACAGAGATTGAGAGAAATACCTATGCGTTCTGATTTACAACGGGCTTTCGATGCCCACACCGCTCTAAAGATCATCAGCGGCCTCACGAACTACGACCACCAGCGGGTTGCGGCCGTAGTTAAAGCCGCCGACCAGGGCGGGGCTACCTTTGTTGACATTGCCGCCGAAGCCGACCTAGTGCGTTTGGCCAAAGCAAATACCACGCTCCCGATCTGTGTTTCGGCGGTAGAACCCGAGGCTTTTTTAGCCCCCGCTGCCGCCGGAGCGGACCTGATTGAAATCGGTAACTTTGACGCCTTCTACGCCCAGGGTCGCCGCTTTGAGGCCCCCGAGGTGCTAGAGCTAACTCGTCGCACCCGCGCCCTGCTGCCCGACATTACTTTGTCGGTGACGGTGCCCCACATTCTGGCCCTTGATGAACAGGTCAGTCTAGCCGAGGCCCTAGTACAGGCCGGAGCCGATATTATTCAAACCGAGGGGGGCACCTCTAGTCAGCCTGTTCACCCCGGCACTCTGGGCCTAATTGAGAAAGCTGCTCCTACCCTGGCGGCGGCCCACGCTATTTCTCGGGCAGTGTCAGTGCCGGTGCTGTGCGCCTCGGGCCTGTCAAACGTGACTGCACCGATGGCGATCGCGGCTGGGGCAGCTGGCGTTGGCGTTGGCTCTGCGGTGAACAAGCTCGACAACTCGCTGGCCATGGTCGCGGTGGTGCGTCAGCTAGCCGAGAGCCTGCAAGGGGCGCGGGTGGAGGTAGCCCGCTAGGCATTAGCGGTGCTGCATGTCGATTTAATTTAGCCAGCGCCCGTTCCTTCGATTCCGTTTAGAGGACGGGCGCTGGCTAACTTTTTTGAGGTGCCATTGGGTCTGAGCGAACTAGGAATTAGGCTGAAACCAGCGATCGCGATGCCCAAACGTCTAAGCCTTCTCGACGGGTAGGCTGGCTTCGGTCCAGCCCAGCATGCCGCCGCGCAGGCTGGCCACCTCTTTTACTCCCTGCTTTTTAAGAATGACCACGGCCAGGGCCGAGCGTCGTCCCGATTTACACACCGTTACCAGGGGTTTGTCGGCAGAGATTTCGCCTGTTCGCGCTTCTAGGTCGCCAATGGGAAGCAGCTGAGCGTCGGTAATGTGGCCTAACTCGGCATTGAACTCGTCGGGCTCACGCACGTCGAGCACGTGTACATGGCTCAAATTTTCGGCGATCCACTGGGGATCGATCTCTTTGACGCCGCCGTAGGTGAGGCGCACTGGCCCCCAGTCGGCAACCTCGGGCATGGCACCATCCTCAGGTCTGCCGCAGACACGATTAGCCGGGATAGCAATGTCAATCTTCTTGGGGTGGGGCAGGCCCAGGTTTTCCATATACCCGACGAAGTCGGTTTCGTCAGCTTGGCCGCCTATGCGAGGGTTGTAGGCTTGTTCTTCGCGTACGGTGGAGGCAGTACGTCCGCTGTAGTCGTGGGCGGGCCAGATCGTGCAGTCGGCGGGCAAACTAAAGATCTGCTCGGTGATAGAGGCATACATGGCGTGGGCGTCGCCCTGCTGAAAGTCGCAGCGGCCAGCTCCCCGAATGAGCAGGCAGTCGCCGGTAAAGGCCATGGAGTGGTCGTCGAGCACGTAGGTGATGCAGCCGTCGGTATGGCCGGGGGTGGCGCGAACTTCGAGACTGCGATCGCCAAAGGCGACTCGATCGCCGTGATCTAGCCAGCAGTTGGCCCCCTGTATCGAGTCGCCGTAGCGGCCCGAAATACCAATCTTGGACCCTACAGCCTGCTGCATAAGCCACGCCCCGGTGATGTGATCGGCGTGACAATGGGTGTCGAGGGTGGCTACCAGCGTGAGGCCGAGTTCTTCGATTAGAGCGCGATCGCGCCGATGCTGCTCAAACACCGGGTCAATTAGCACGGCCTCCTTTGAGGCAGAGTCGGCTAGCAGATACGTGTAGGTAGACGAGTCTGCATCAAAGAGTTGGCGGAATAACGTTCGATTCACGGCACGCGGCTCCTACAAGGGCTCTCAGCAAGACGCATCTTTTTATCTAACCGTATAGCCGATCAGCAGTTTCCGGGGGCAAGCTTCAAAGTCAGCAACAATTCCTAACGGCTCAAGGCTGGCTATCAAGATTTGAGGCCATAGAATGTCCCAGTGCTAACCTCCAGGAGTGGCCAGATTGCGGAAACGGGTGAACTGCGGCTCAAACAGCAGCTTAACGGTGCCGGTGGGGCCGTTGCGGTGCTTGGTGAGAATGATCTCAGCGATGCCGCGATCGGGGGTATCGGGGTCGTAGTACTCTTCTCGGTAGAGCATCATAATTAGGTCGGCGTCCTGCTCAATTGCGCCTGATTCCCTCAGATCGCTCATCATCGGCCGTTTGTTGGTGCGCGACTCGACCCCGCGGCTAAGCTGGGATAAGGCAATGATTGGCACGTTTAGCTCGCGGGCTAGACCCTTGAGCGATCGCGTCATCTTCGACAGTTCCTGCACCCGGTTATCGCCCGCCCCTTCCATCAGCTGGAGATAGTCGATCAAAATTAGGCCAAGAGCGCCCCCCTGCTCGGCCTGGAGACGGCGGCACCGGGAGCGAATTTCGGACACCGAGATATTGGGCGTATCATCAATAAAAATTGGCATTTGAGAGAGCACGCTGATGGCGTGGCCCAGTTTTTCCCACTCGTTTTGGGCAATGCGCCCGGTGCGCAGGCGGCCGCTTTCCATTTCTACTTCGCTGGAGAGCAGGCGATAGACTAGCTGCACCTTCGACATTTCCAGGCTGTAGACGGCGACCGGCAGCTTTTGCAGAGCAGCGATATTGCGAGCAATATTCAAAACGAAACTGGTTTTTCCCATGGACGGCCTAGCAGCCGCGATAATCAGGTCAGAGCGCTGAAACCCCTGGGTCATGGCGTCGAGATCGTAAAAGCCGCAGGGAATGCCGGGCAGCACCACGCCAAGCGATCGCTGCTCGATCTCAGAAAACGTGTCAATCAAAATATCCGACGTGGCGGTTAGTCCGCCCTGGGGCCGCACCTGGGTAATGCCAAACAGCTTTTGCTCCGACTGGTCCAGCACGTTTTCTAGGGGCAGGGCGGTGTCGTAGCCCAGCTGAGCAATCTCGCCGCCGGTCTGAATTAGCGTGCGGCGGGTGTATTTGTCCATCACCAGGGTGGCGTACTGGTCGATGTTGGCCGCACTAACGGTGCGGTCGACCAGCTGCGCCAGGCGGGTTTGGCCGCCCACCTGCTCAAGCTTGCTGTTGTCTTTAAGCCACACGGCAATCGTCATCAGATCGGTGGGCTGCCCTTTGGCATGCAGGGACAGGGCCGCCCGATAGATATCGCGGTGGGCACCGGTATAAAAGGCGTCAGGGGTCAAAATTTCCATCACCCGGCCAATGGCTTCAGGATCTAGAAGAATGCCACCCAAAATGGCCTCTTCGGCCTCAATGTTTTGGGGGGGCAGGCGATCGCTGACCGCATCAAACTTGAGATTTTGAACCATGGCGCTGCGGGATTGGGGCAGCTTTAATTGTGCGTCAAACCCGTTCGCTCTGGGGCAGCTGTGGCAATCTATTCGATCGCTCGCAGCCCTTTTTTACGGCCGCTTGGGGCGGGTTAGCCGGTGGAAACGGGCTATAAAAATTATCCCAGCAGTGGCAACCCCTGTCGACTGACCAATCCACAAACCAACGCCGCCCAGCCCGGTCGCAAAACCCAAGATATAGCCCATTGTTAGCCCCACTCCCCAAAAAGCTAGCCCACTGAGCACCATAGGTACGCGAGTGTCTTGCAGGCCGTAGAGCGCTCCCGAGGCCACCCGCTGAACGCCGTCGGTGAGCTGGGCCAGCGCTGCCACCAAGAGCATAGATTTCGCTAGGGCAGCTACAGGCGCGTTGGTCGGGTCACTCCTGTCTAAGTAGAGGCCAACGACGCTTTGGCGACACAGCAGCAGTCCTAACGACGTCAGCAGCAGAAAGGCAGCCGCGATCGCCATGGCTACGTATCCTGCTCGCCGCGCCTGGGCCATATCCTGCCGCCCTAGCGCGTGCCCCACTCGCGCCGTCGCGGCGTAGGACATACCTAGGGGCACCATGAAAATAAGGTAGGTGGTCTGGTAAACCGCTTGGTGAGCCGCCAGCACCTCAGGGCCAAGAATGCCCGCTAGAAACGTCACCATAGCGAACAAGCCAAACTCTAGGGCAATAGTGACCGAGAGTTCGCCTCCCATTACCAGCAGCCGTCCAATTAATCGGGGCTGTATTCGCTGCCACTGCCGCCAAAATCGATACTCCCTCAAGCCTGAATGCCTGAGGATATAAGCCAGAAACAGGGCAAACATCAGCCAGTAGCTGAGCCCGCTGGCCAGGCCTAGTCCCCCCAGGCCCAAAGCCGGAAAACCCCATTTGCCAAACCCCAGGGCGTAGTTACCCGTAACGTTGAACGCGGTACCCACCAGCACGATGACAATTACGATTCGAGCCTCACCCAGGGCTGAGGCATATCCCCGCAGCAGGGCAAAGCCCAGCCCCGGCAGCGCGCCCCACAAAATCCACCGAAAGTAGAGGGCGGTCAGGTCTGCAACCACAGCGGGCTGACCCAGCAGCCGCAGCACCTGATCCATCTGGCCTAGCAGCACCATGAGCGGCAGGCTTAGCCCTAGCGCTAGCCAAAACCCCTGCCGCGTTACTGCTTCGATCTGGGTCTTGTCTTGTGCCCCAAAGGCCTGGGCCACCAGCGGCCCCACCGCCATGACAAACCCGCTGGTTACCGTCAGCAAGAACTGAAAGCTAATCGCGGCCAGCCCTCCAGCCGCCAGGCTTTCAGTCCCCAGTCGGCCCATCATTAGGGTATCGACAAAGCCTACCGCCGCCTGAGCTACCTGGGCACCCGCCAGGGGCACCGCCAGCCTCAAAAAGGCCCGGATTTCTAGATCTGTCTCGGACGGGGCGACGGTCTGATCAACCATGGAAAACCATCTGAGGTTGGGGTAAGGAGTGAGGTCGATCTTTCGTCTACGGCATCGCCGCCTACAGCATCGCCAGCCGCGACTTCAGAATTGTGGCCTGGGCTTCAGCTTCAGTGAGGGCATCGCGCGCACCCTGCACAACGTCAGCGGGGGCTTTGTTGACAAAGCCAGGATTGTTTAGCCGCCCCGAGAGAGATTTAATATCTGCCTCCACCTTACCCAGGTCTTTCTCCACCTTTGCCCTCAGCGCGTCTATATCGACCACGTTAGTGAGGGGAATTAGCACCTGTACGGTTCCGGTCACCCCGGCAAACAGCTTTTGGGAAGGTTTAGCGTCCGCTAGGGCGATCGCGCTGCCGTTCTGAACCCCAGGAGTCGATCCCTCGGAAGCTGGCTTAGGTTCTTGGCTAGAGCCAAAAATGCTGCGTCGCCAGGTTTGGAAGGTTTGGCCAAGCTGCTGGCGATCGCGCCCCGTGAGCAAGTTCTGCCGCCCAAAGTTGAACACAACCCAAACGCCTACCAGCTCCATTAGCTGGCCAAACAGCGGTGTGCCGTCAACCGCTGCCACCAGAGAGCTAGCGAACTTTAGCCCGAGCAGCCCGACCAAAATCCACAGCAGGGTAAAGGCCGGACGACGGATGTCGGCAAAGAACGCCCCGGCATAGCGCAGGGGCTCTTCAAAAAAGGACAGGATGGTGTGCCAAGCGTCTCGCTCTTCGGCCACCACAGCGCTGCCGCTAGGTGCTGTCCGCAGTGGATCGGCTCCGTTTTTGGCTCCGTTAGCGGTAGAGACCGGCTGTTTACCGCCCAAAATCATTAGGGTAGCGATCTTGCCTAAGTCTTTAATGTAGCTGGCGGTGGCGCGCAGAATGCGGCGCTCCTCGGCGCTCTCGCTTTCGAGCATAGTTTCGATCCGCAGGCCCGGCTTAATGCCCGCCTCGGCCCGCAGGTTGCGCACCGTGCGCACGGTGTTGAACACCAGAGTAAACTGCTGCTCTAGACCGTCATCCTCTGCGCCCTCTAAGCCCGTAGGGTAGGGCTGAACAGCCAAAAACTGGTCATCACTCGCCTGGGTTAGCGTATGCCAGACCTCTTCGGTAATGTGGGGCATAAACGGGTGCAGCAGCTTGAGAATGCCGTCGAGCACAAAGGCCAGGGTTTGCTGAGCACCGCGTTTAGAAGCGGGGTCGTCGCCCTGGATGCGGGGCTTGACCAGTTCGATGTACCAGTCGCAGAAATCGCCCCAGGTAAACTCGTACAGCTCTTTAGCCGCCTCACCCATGCCGTAGGCATCAAGCTGGCCGCGCACGCTCTCAACCACTCGGCTAAAGCGTGACAGAATCCAGCGATCGCTAAGCTCAAGCTGATCCAGCTCAGGCGTGCCTAGAGCGTCCGGCGTCTGTCCACCCAGGTTCATCATCACGAAGCGGGAGGCGTTCCACAGCTTGTTGGTAAAGTTGCGGCTGGCCTCCACCGAGGCCGATTCGTCTGTATCGCGGTCGTACTCCAGGCGAATATCCTGCCCGGCTCCGGTAACTTCGCGGATCAGGGTGTAGCGCAGAGCGTCGGTGCCGTATTTGTTAATCAGCACCAGCGGGTTAATGCCGTTGTTGGCCGACTTCGACATCTTCTTGTTGTTTTCGTCGCGCACCAGACCGTGAATGTAGACGGTCTCAAAGGGCATGGTGTCGGTAAAGTGCCCCGCCATTAGGGTCATGCGAGCCACCCAAAAGAAAATGATGTCAAAGCCGGTAACCAGGGTGGCGGTGGGGTAGTAGGTCTGGAAATCCTTTGCCGACTCGTCGGGCCAGCCCAGAGTCGAGAAAGGCCACAGCCCCGAGGAAAACCAGGTGTCGAGCACGTCTGGATCGCGGACTAGATTAACCCATTCGCCAAACCGCTCGGTGGCCTTGGCCCTGGCCTCGTCTTCCGTTGCCGCCACTACAAAAGGCGTGGTGTCGGTAATTTCGCCATTGGTTTCGCTGACGGCATACCAGGCCGGAATTTGGTGCCCCCACCACAGCTGCCGCGAGATGCACCAGTCCTTGAGGTTTACCAGCCAGTCGCGGTATACCTTGGTCCAGCGATCGGGCACAAACTTTGGATCCTGGCGGTTGTCGAGGTAGTTGAGCGCTTTGTCGGCCAGGGGGCGAACGCTGACGAACCACTGGGTTGAAAGCAGCGGCTCGACGGGCACCTTGCCGCGATCGCTGTAGGGCACCGTATGGTGATAGTCGTCGATTTTGACCAGAAATCCGTCGTCCTGCAGCCGCTGCACCACAGCTTTACGCGCTTCAAAACGGTCTAGGCCCTCAAACTGCTTAGCCTGATCGTTCATGGTGCCGTCTTTATTCATGACGGTAATCATGGGTAGGTCGTGGCGCTGGCCCATGGCAAAGTCGTTGGGGTCGTGGGCCGGGGTAACTTTGACGCAGCCGGTACCAAACGCCGCATCAACGTAGTCGTCGGCAATCACCGGTATTTCCCGATCCGCGATCGGCAGCATCAGGGTTTTGCCCACCATGTCCCGGTAGCGCTCGTCGCTGGGGTTGACCGCCACGGCCGTATCGCCCAGCATGGTTTCGGGGCGAGTGGTGGCCACTTCGAGGTAGCCCGAGCCGTCGGTGAAGGGGTAGCGGAAGTGCCAAAGGTGGCCGTCCACCTCCTTTTGATCGACTTCTAGATCTGACACCGCCGACTGGCTGGCGGGGCACCAGTTAACCATGTAGTTGCCCCGGTAGATCAGCCCTTCGTCATGGAGCCGAGTGAACGCCGCCGACACCGCGTGGGATAGCCCTTCATCCATCGTGAAGCGCTCCCGCGACCAGTCAACCGAGACGCCCAGCTTGCGCAGCTGGTTAACGATGGTGCCGCCCGACTCCGCCTTCCAGGCCCAGGCGCGCTCTAGATAGCGATCGCGACCCAGCTCTTCCTTGCTGGTTCCCTCCGCCTGCATTTGTCGGTCCAAAATTGTGGCCACCGCAATGCTGGCGTGGTCGGTACCGGGCAGCCACAGCGTATTGCGCCCGGCCATTCGCTGGTAGCGCACCAGGGTGTCGATTAGCGCGCTTTCAAAGGCGTGACCCATATGCAGGCTGCCGGTCACGTTCGGCGGCGGAATCACTACGCAGTAGGGCTTACCGGGGTGGTCGGGGTCGGCCCTAAAGACCTGGTTGACTTCCCACTGAGTTTGCCACTTTGTTTCAGTTTGAGTGGGGTCGTACTGGGCAGAAAGCGCGGGAATAGAAGCCGTCATCAAAAAACCTGTAGCGCGGGACTGTGCTACAGACAGTGTACCTGAAGTGCTTAGGGGTGCAGCAGGGTCAAAGCACCCTGTAGCTGAGCTTTAACCGAGGCCGCCGATCGCGCTAGCGCCTCCTGCTCCTCAGCTGTCAGCGACAGTTCTAAAATAGCTTCAACGCCGCCCTGACTGAGGCGACAGGGCACCCCCAGGTACAAATCCTTTAGCCCGTACTGGCCGGTAAGGTAGGCCGCCGCAGGCAAAATACGCCGCTGGTGACGCAGCATGGCCTCCACCATCGCGCAGGTCGAAGAAGCCGGAGCGTAGTAGGCTCCTCCCTGCTTAAGCATCTGCACAATTTCAGCGCCGCCGCTGCGGGTGCGATCGACTAGCGCCGTCAGGCGATCGGCGCTCAACAGCTCGCCGATCGGGATGCCGCTAACAGTGGTGTAGCTGGGCAAAGGCACCATCAGGTCACCATGACCGCCTAGTACCATAGCCGAGACATCTTGGGCAGGCACGCCCAGTTCCCAGGCGATGAAGCGCTGAAACCGGGCTGAGTCAAGCACCCCAGCCATGCCTATCACTCGTTCGGGAGGAAATCCGCTAGCCTGCCACGCTAAATAGGTCATGACGTCTAGCGGATTGGTAACCACGACAAGGCTGGCCTGGGTAGAAACTGCCGCGACCTGGCGCACCGTTTCTACCACGATCTTGCCGTTGACTTGAGTGAGGTCGTCACGGGTCATACCCGGACGACGGGGCAGCCCGGCGGTAATCACCACAACGTCGGAGTTGGCAGTGTCTTGGTAGTCATTGGTGCCCACAATGCTGCGGTTGTGCCCCTCACAGCCCGCCGCCTGAGCTAAGTCTAGGGCTACCCCCTGGGGCCGACCGGCCACGATGTCGACTAGCACCACGTTGGCTAGGTTGTGTTCAATCAGGCGCTGAGCCAGGGTGCTGCCCACGTTCCCAGCTCCCACTACGGCAACCTGGCTCAGCGAACGGGCAGACAAAGAGGGGATCATAGCGTTTGGGCAGTGGGTTGACAGCAGTGGGTTAACAGTAATCGTTGACGATAAAGACTAATTGAAACATCTCAGGCTGTTGAGCAGCAGAGCGATATTGCCCGCAGGCTGGCGAAAGGACACTACTTAGACCTCGTGCCCTGTGATTTGGATCATAGGGCGGGGTGACGTTTACACGACGCGTTTGTGATTGCCCAGGCCTTTTCAAAAAGCTTACTGACACTTCACAATTTAGCCGTGGGTGACACCTAAAAAATAGGAGATGCTAAAACAAGGCCTCTAAAAACGTTCCTGCAATGAAAACCGTCATCCCCCCAGCCTGTTCCCCAGTGGCAGGACTAGCCCTGGCCAAATCCTTTCCGCCCGAAACCGCAAGTAGCGCCTTGGTATCCGACATCGCCGCATTACCCAAATGCAATAGCAGGCTTTTCAGTTCTGGAGACACGATTTTTACCGAGGGCAGTGCTGCCGATCGAGCCTATGT
>JBARUP010000405.1:0-4133 GCA_049645805.1 Nodosilinea sp. | reverse complement strand
ATTTCGAGCAGCCCGTAGAGGCGTTCTACAATTAGCGTGCCGGGGCGAACTACCGCAGCTTTAAGGCCGATATCGAGAATGCGATTGATCTCAATACCGGGAGAAATTTCTATCCAGAGGGAAGCATCACCGGGCAGCGGCAAAAACCCTATAGATACGGTGCCCATGTAGGCCGCATGCTGGGACTGAAGATTATCGATGTAAACGTAGCTGCGGAGATCAACGCCCAAAACCGTATCCTACTTTCCTTCCCTGGTAGTATACCGGCCTAGGGTTATAACACAGCGTCCCAGCTTAGCTTACAACAGGCCCAAAGAAGCGCCGGGCGATCGGTATCAGCTAGAACTCAGAGCCAATTCCAACTGATGTCGTGCCCATGGTGTCGTAAACCGTGAGCCCGAGGGGCAGGTTGAGCTCTCCTGACTCGTCTATTAGATCATCTAGAAAAGGCAGCGAATCAGTTACGCTGCTGGTACTGCTGCTCTCCCGAGGCCTGACTCGATGAGCGACTTCGCCAGCCAGACGATCAAGGCGTTCTTGACTAGGTGGCTCTGCTGCCATGGCGTCGTTTATTGTCCGTGGCGTTGTCTGTAGCTCTTGAGGCGCAGCTGTGGCCTGTATAGGCGCACCACAAATAGCTAAAGTGAGTGCGGTCGAAATCCAGCAGGCGTAATTCATGGGTTGTGTGTGCGAGGGTAAGCAAAGACTAACAACGAAGAAACTTACACCCTTAGTCCTGACGGAAAGGAAGCGGAGTTTCTACAGGTATAACCTGTCGAACTAGATTGTCAATAAGAGTTTAGGTTTAAGCTCGTTGGGCTATGGCTTCACAAATCGGTATATACCCGGTATGTACAAAATAACCGCCACCTGGTGTTGCGGTCATCAGTCTACTGGTGTAGGCCACTTGCCACTTCTACAGGTAGATCATTTCACCAGTTTTAGCCGCAGTGGTGACGGCAGCTAAAGTCTTGACTAGGTTGGCTGCTGTTTGCCCCGAAGAAATTGTCGAGGTCTGATTGACGGTGACGCAGTGTAAAAAATGACAACACATTTCGCGCAGGGGTTCCTGGGGATCGATCGCGATCGCCTCAGCCAGGGTACTAACGGGTACAGAAGGGAGCAAATAGGGCCGAAGCTCGCCTCGATAAAGCGTAAGCGGGTTCGTTTCGTGACCTTCATCAAGCACTAGGGTGCCGCGATCGCCCACCAGCGCCAGCCGCCGCTGCCGGTCAGGGTTTGCCCAGCTTACGTGAACCATTACCTCCAGGGGCTGTGGCTGGTCTTCCCAGCCGTAGATCAGCCGCAGCCAGCCGACATCTCTGGGGCCGCTGGCAGATTCTGAGCAACTAGGGCATAACCACGCCTGCCCCCAGGCGGCAACAGCGGTGGGCTGCTGGCCTAGCCAGTCGTTGAAAATTGAAATATCGTGAATGGCTAGATCCCAAAATACGTCGGCATCGGGCCGAACCGGACCGATGCTGGTGCGAGCCGCATAGCCGTAGCGTGGACGGCCCAGTTGTGAGGTCATACGGCGTCCCTGCTGAACGGCGGAGTGAAAGAGGTAAGTGTGGTCAACAACCAGCTGCCGCTGCTGGACCGCCGCCAGCCGACACAGAATATCGCTAGTGGCCAGCTCCAGGGTAAGGGGTTTTTCGCTCAGCACGTGCAGCCCGTGTTCTAGGGCGGCTTTGACGATAGGGTAGTGGGTGCTAGCGGGGGTGGCAACAACCGCTGCTTTCAGGCCCGGATGCGTTACGGCCTCTGCCCAGGTGGCGTAGCAAGATACAGTGTTGGCTAAACCAAAGCGATCGCACAGCTCATGCAGCCGCTGGCAATTAGGGTCTACCAAAGCAGTCACCCGAGCCTCGGGCAGGGCCAGAAAGTTGCGCAATAGGTGCGTGCCCCAGCGGCCTAAACCAATGACGGCTAAGTCAAGGGGAGGAGGAGACATGGGCAAGGTCCTGGCGCAGGCGATCGTAGGCGGCAGTAGCGGCGGCCTGCTCGGCCTGTTTTTTAGTCGGACCGTAGCCGGTTCCCCAACAGGTTTCTCGGAACCACACGGTTGATTGATATCGCTGGGGGTCGCCGTCTACGGGGCGCTGCTCGGCGGTGCGATACTGAGGCAGGGACTTACTGTGGGCCTGGGTAAGTTCTTGTAGAGCTACTTTGTAGTTTTGTTTGGCGGGGTCTTGGTATACCGCGATCGCCTGGTGGTGCAGGGCGTCATCTAACCAGACTCGAACCAGCTTCAGA
Organism: Nodosilinea sp.; assembly: GCA_049645805.1. GTDB lineage: Bacteria > Cyanobacteriota > Cyanobacteriia > Phormidesmidales > Phormidesmidaceae > Nodosilinea. The sequence continues at coordinate 1,877 of JBARUP010000405.1, read as the reverse complement.
GTATGGGTTTCTAAATAAAGCACGGCGACTACAGCCTCTAAGGCATCGGCTAGATGGGTTGCCCCAGCCTTCAGGCCAGGACCCATGCTGAGGCAGGAGGCCAAGTCCAGATCTTGGGCTAGCTGGGCTAGGCTGCGATCGCTAATCAGCACCGACCGCACCGCCGAAAGCTCGCCCACAGAGGCGGCAGGGAAGTTGTCTTGCAGACACTCTGTAGCGGCTAGGCGCAGCACCGCGTCGCCTAGCAGCTCAAGCTGTTCATAGTTGTGAAGGGTATTAACCGACTTGTGAGTTAACGCCTGATCTAAGCGACTCAGGTCGAGACTGACGCTCTTGGGCAGCCTCAGCTGTATCCAGCGCTGAAGCTGTCGCTGCCGAGGTGCCGGGAGTTGAGTCACAATCGGTAGAGCTAATAAATGGGAAGGAGGTAGACATAAGCCGGGTTCTGTTCCCCCATTTCTGAGGGGGCGGTTATCTATCTGGGACGTTTGTTACCAAACGCCTCTTGCGGTACTCACAGCGGGGCCGGAAAAAGACCAACCTTGCCCCTCGACCTTGCACCCGACCGGGGTTTACCGAGCCAGCACCTCTCGATGCTGCTGGTGCGCTCTTACCGCACCCTTGCACCCTTACCTGTAAAAGGATGAAGGATAAAGGATGAAGGCTGAAATTGTTTTCTGCCCTCTGTCTTCTGCCTTTTACCTTTCCATCGGCGGTATGTTTCTGTGGCACTCTCCTCACGGTCGCCCGCACTGGGCGTTACCCAGCAGGTCTGGTCTTTCGGGAGCCCGGACTTTCCTCAGGCCGGCCAAAGCCAGCCCGCAACCACCTGCGCTACCTCCCTCTTATTAGTAGTCTAAACCCCCGATCGCCCGCCGCTGCGACTAGAACAGCAGCGACGGGCAACTTTTTTCCCTCACCACCGCCCTAGCGCACCCCTCCAGCGGTCGATCGTGCCGTTCAGTTCGCCAAAAGAGAGGTAGTGCCGAATAATACAAAGCCCCGGCTGAGCAACTCAGCCGGGGCTTTATCACCATCGCCCTAGAGGGCTTCGGTTTGGTCGTCAATCAGCAGGTCGTCGTCTAGCCCAGCACCATTGTCGGGCGTAGCCGCATCTCCACTGCCGCCTGTGCTGCGGCCACCTTCATCTAGAGACATGCCGCCTATCATCTCATCATCGTTGAGCATGCTTAGGTTCCCCTCCAGGTCATAGCTACGGGCCGTAAAGTCATCTAGTACCACGTCCTGTAGCACCATGTCGTCGTCTAGAATAGCCGACTCGTAGGCGGGGTCAATTTCAGGAGATGGCGACTCCTCGTAGGCATTGTAGCCAGTACCCGCCGGAATCAGACGCCCGATGATGACGTTCTCCTTCAGGCCGCGCAGCCAGTCAGACTTGCCCTCAATCGCCGCCTCAGTTAGAACCCGAGTCGTTTCCTGGAAGCTAGCCGCCGAGATAAAGCTGTCGGTATTTAGCGAAGCCTTGGTAATACCCAGCAGCACCGGAGTGTATTCTGCCGGGGCACCGCCGGTAATCGCCATCGCCTCGTTGACCTGTTCTACCTGGTAGATTTCTACCAGCTCACCCGGCAGCATCGTGGTATCGCCACCGTCTTCGATTCGACACTTCGACGACATCTGCCGCACAATCACCTCGGTGTGCTTGTCGGAGATATCAATACCCTGGGACTGGTACACCGACTGCACTTCGTTCACCAGGAACGACTGCACTTTTTGCAGCGCCCCTAAAGCAGCATCGTGAATGCCCATACCCTGGCTAAGGTTGTACTTAAAGAACACCTCCAGAATCTGGTGAGGGTTAGCCGGGCCGTCGGTCAGGTGTTCAGCAGTGCTGACCCGCTGACTGTCAAACACCA
>JBARUP010000404.1:0-4391 GCA_049645805.1 Nodosilinea sp. | reverse complement strand
ACCTGAAGCCATATCAGCGGCACGGTGAAGTGACTTTATTGCTGCTTCTTGTTGACCCGTGGCAAGTTGAGCATCGGCGAGAAACCTAACTAGGTTGCGACACTGGCTGTAGCCATCTTCAATTGCTTCATAAAGGAGTTGCGCCTGTTGTAAAAGCTGAAGCGATTGTTGTGGATCAGTTTCCATTTTTCCCTGCTCTTGTAGCGTGTTGGCTTCGCCCAGCCGATCGCCCGTGGCCCGGTACAGCGCCATCGCTTGCTCAAACCGAGCCATCGCTTTGGTGTTTTCTACTCGCAGGCGGTGGACCTGCCCTAGACCGTACAGGGCGTCGGCACGCTGTGTTTGGTCGTTCTCGGCCTTGGCCCAGTCAAGGGCTTTGTGATAGTAGCGCCGGGCTTGGTCTAGCTCCGACAGGCTACGGTAGGCGTCCCCCAGCTCTAGAGCCAAAGGTATGTTGCCGCTCTGATGGTTGTTGCTATCGCTGAGCTGCTCGCTCAGCAGGCGCTCTAGCTGCTCAATGCGCTCTTGCTTAACCGGGCGCGTATCGCTAGGCTGGGGGCTGGGTTGGGCGAGCCGGGTTTGCACCATTTCGGTGGTTTGCCGGGTGATGCGAAAGCGAAACAGGCCCGACTTCCAGTTCCAAAAATCTTTGCCGTACTGAGCCAAGCGGTTGACCGCATAGTCGGGCAAAAATAGGACTAGAGGGTAGGGCACCCTGACCGCTAGCTGGTCGCGGTTGTAGTTGAGGTCGCGCAAAAAGTTGGGATAGTCACCCTTGACGCCGATGACGGTCGCCAGCCCCCGCACCAGCAGCACTGTCCTCCGACCTGGCTCTAGCGCCACTGCGGCCAGCGCGGCCTGCACCGCCTCTAAAAACGAAAACGAGGTTTGAGCACCAAAGTCCAGCACCACAAACTGTACGGTTTGGGCCACGGCGTGGTTTTATAGCGCATCTACCAGCAGGTCGCCATCGCTGTCAAAAATTTACCTCAGCAATAGCCAGAGTAAAGCCCTCGGCCACATCGGCATAGGCCACTAGCTCTCGAAAGGCATCAAGATTTAGCCCCAAAAATACCGCCCCCTGGTCAGGGCTGGCTGAGGCACTGGTTGAGGGCACGTTTGAAGGGTTCACTCTGCTGCACCACCGGGTTGGGGTAAACCCATCGAGTCCCCCCGTTGTATTCCAGAATAGCGGTATTAAACAGTAGCGATCGACCGATGGTTTCGTTGGTTAGCTCTTTTTTGATCGCCACCTGAGCCAGCTCCGCGTAGGCCTCAGCGGGAATAATGCGCTCAAATCCCTGCATCTCTTGATAATGGCGTAGGTGATATAGTGGTGTGCTCGCCCGGTTCTTGCACCGTGAGCACCGAGTGCACACCACCAATGGCATCTTGGCGCGAGGCAAAGGGTACGTAGTAGTTTTGTTCAGAAGCTTTGAGCGGCTTGACGTCGCAAACGCGGTAGGCTTCTTTAAGGGTGCGGGCTTTGGGGGTTGCCATGGGGTTGGGTCTCAAACCACAAACCCTATTAAACCCGACATTCAGGCTTTTGAGGCAGTCTGCCGTTTCGCTACGGCAGCCCCGGTTGCGTGATCCCCAATACAAACTCGTCAGTGACTAGTTCCTACTATAGGGCCAATGCAACCGTTCCCTGAGCACGTCCAGGCATTACCATGAGCGAAAATAGCCTCACCCCTGACCTGCAAGCCAACTCCCTCCCCGCTGTGCCAAAGAAGAGCAAAGGCAAAAAGAAGTCTAAAACAAAGAAATCTAAAGCTAAGCAGCTCAAAGAGGAGTCTAAGCTTTCTGAACCGCTGGTGTTTCACTACAGCTCTGAGGTAGAAAGCAGCTCGAAGCTGAAGAGCAAGGTCTACGAAAAAGAGCTGGCCCACCTTCAGGTGGAGCTGGTCAAAATGCAGTACTGGGTCAAGCACACCGGCACCCGCATCGTAATTTTGTTTGAGGGCCGCGATGCGGCGGGCAAAGGCGGCACTATCAAGCGCCTGACCGAAGCGCTCAACCCGCGCGGCTGCCGGGTGGTGGCCCTGGGCACCCCCAGCGATCGCGAAAAAACCGAGTGGTACTTTCAGCGCTACGTGGCCCACTTGCCCGCCGCTGGCGAGATCGTCTGCTTTGACCGCAGCTGGTACAACCGGGCCGGGGTCGAGCACGTCATGGGCTTCTGCACCGATGCCCAGTACGACGAGTTTATGCAAACCTGCCCCGAGTTCGAGCGCATGCTGGTGCGATCGGGCATCATTTTGCTGAAGTACTGGTTTTCGGTCAGCGACGACGAGCAAGAGCGGCGGTTTCAGTCGCGCCTCACCGACCCAGCCCGCCGCTGGAAGCTCAGCCCGATGGACCTAGAATCGCGCGATCGCTGGGTCGAGTACTCCCAGGCCAAAGACGCCATGTTTGCCCACACTAACATTCCCGAAGCGCCGTGGTTCACGGTCGAAGCCGACGACAAAAAGCGGGCGCGGCTCAACTGCATTAGCCACATTCTCAGCAAGCTCGACTACGTCGATATGACCCCCGAGCCGCTGGAGCTGACGCCGCGCAAAAGCGCCCCTGTCGACTACGAGCGACCGCCCATCAACGAGCAGTTTTTTGTGCCCCAGCGCTACTGAGCTACAGCTCGCTCAGCAGCGTCTTGATGTCGGGCAGCTCAAAAAAGGCGCTGGTCGAGGTCAGCAGCTTGTCGCCCCAGAGGTTGGTACGCAAAAATTCGATGTCGGCGTAGCGGCTGTCCTGCTCCAAGGCCTCGGTGCCTAGGCGCAGCGCTTCTTGGCAGGCTGTGCTAGCCGCCCGAATAACGGGAATGCCGCAGCTTTCCTGGGCGTGGAGAGCCACCGCGATCGCCAGCTTCGGCTCGGGCTCGTTGGCGGATAGCGCTAGGCTAGACTGCCAGTACTCCACCGCCTTTTGGGTGTTGCCCTGCTCGTAGAGCACTAGGCCAATGTTGTTGACCGAGGGCCAAAACTCAGGCTCTGCCGCCACCGATCGCTCAAAGCTGGCGATCGCCTCGGGGTATCGCTCCAGCTTGAAGTAGGTATTGCCCAGATCAAACAGGGCGCTGGGGTTGTCGGGCTCTAGCTGTAGCCCCTGCTCCAGGTAGCTAGAGGCGAGCTGGAGGTCATCCTGCTGTAGGTACGCCGACCCCAGGGCAAACATGACCCGCGCGTTGTCGGGCAGCAGGCCGCGGGCCTGCTCTAGCAGCGGCAGCGCTTTATCGACATTGTTATTTTGGAGGTAGAGATTACCCAGCAGGCCCACCACCTGGCCGTCGTTGGGGGCGAGCTGCGCGGCCAGCTGCGCCAGCGCCAGGGCGCGCTCGTACTGCTGAAACTCCGCTAGCTGCTGGGCTTCATTGGCTAAAAATAGCCCCTGCTCGGTCATCAGGTCGTAGTCGAGGGGCAGCACGTAGGGAGTGAGCGCCTGGGCGCGAGCCGGCAGGGTATAACCCAGCAGCCCACAGAGAGTTAACAGCGGCAGCAGAGAGCGTTTTAGCACAGCAGATATAGGTAGCAAATGAATGTATAGAGTGTACGTCGATTGCGGGTCGTGGACTCAGCAGGAATGATTCTGCTGGGCTGCCTGGGCGTTGCGTCGCCACATAGCGGGCTTGATTCGTCGCAGGGCCGAGGCCTGAAACCGATCGTCCCACTCGGCTTCTGATAGGGTAGCTAACTCAGCTAGGTTTGGGGCCAGGTTGGTGGGGTAGGGCTGAAAGTCATCAACGGTGGTGGGCTGGGCAAAGCGCTGGTTCCAGGGGCAGACATCTTGGCAGATGTCGCAGCCCGCCACCCAGTTATTCAGGTGCGGGGCGATCGCATCCGGCAGAGTTTCGGCCCTGTTTTCGATTGTGTGGTAGGCAATGCAGCGGTTGGCATCGACCACATAGGGCTGGGTAATGGCCCCCGTCGGGCAGGCCGCTAGGCAGCGGGTGCAGCTGCCGCAGTGGGACGTATGGGGCGGGTCAGGGGCGAGGGCGAGGGTAGTAACTAGCTCGCCCAAAAACACCCAGGAGCCGTACTGGCGCGTGATTAAATTGCCGTTTTTAGCTACCCAGCCTAGCCCAGCCTGCTGAGCCCAGGCTTTCTCCTGCACAGGGCCTGTGTCGGCGTAGTAGCGCGCGGTGCAGGCGCTGGTCTCGGCGAGCCAGCTGGCCAGCGCCTTGAGCCGCTTGTGCAGAACGCGGTGGTAGTCGCGGCCCCAGGCGTAGCGCGAGATTTTGCCGTGGCCTGGATCGGGGGAGTGGCGATGATGAGTGTAGTAGTTGAGGGCGACGCAGATTAGCGATCGCGCCCCCGGCAGAATCTGACGAATGTTCTGGCGCTTCGGATTGTCCATCCAGCCCATATCGGCTTGGTGTCCCTGGTCTAGCCAGG
>JBARUP010000403.1:0-2352 GCA_049645805.1 Nodosilinea sp. | reverse complement strand
ACATAGGCTTTGGCTCAGGCGCTACGGACATTCTAGTCCTGTAGATCGGGACAATTTTACTATCGGTTTAGATCTAGAGCTGTTAGTCTAAGCGTGCTGTGAAGCGGAACTAGTGTTGCTGACAGCGGCGTGTTCAGGGCATCTGACCCTATTAGCTTGAGCTGGGGTTGTGCAGCCGCAGAAACGCCGCTAGCCTAAAAGTGTTCTTACTCTGTGAGCCGCTATGCCCACTGGAGCGCTGTACGCGATCGCCTATGCTGCCCTATCCGCAATTGGCGGGCTAATCGGCTACGTCCAAGCCCGTAGTCAGGTTTCGCTTATTAGTGGTCTTTTCAGCGCCGCTCTACTGCTGGCGGGGGCTTGGCTCTGGCAGGCGGGTTCCCCAGGTGGAGCAGGCCTAGCCTTAGGGGTGACGGCGGCCCTGGTGATTGTTTTTGCTCGCCGCTGGCTGCAAACTCGCAAGGCGATGCCTGCGGTGCTGATGATTGTGGCTGGGGTGCTGACGTTTATCGGCATGGTGGCATCCCTGCTGGGCGGACAATAGCGGTGCAGATGCACTTGCTACACCTGCCTGGGGTGCCTCTCAACGAGACGTTTGCGGTTGTCGAGTAGGCTGAGGCGCTGGCTCTGAGAAAGACGACTTGAGCAGATCTTCTACAGAAAGGCCCTCGGTCTGGCTGCCGAAACGCCATAGGGCTGCTGCTGCTTCCGCCTGGGTGACCCCTGCCTGGGGCTGAAACAGCGTGGTGTAGCCAAAGGCTCGACGGATATTGGCAAAGTCGCCGTTTTGATAGTCGGCCAGCACGGCTCGCAGAGCCAGGGGCTCGATCTTGGCGGCATCTTGAAAGCCCCAGGCCGCCGCGACGGCCTCGGTGGTGGCGGTAGGCAGAGTTGCGCGAGAATCAAGGGGCGCTTTCCACAGCACCAGGTTCTCTCGGGTGAGCGGCGCGTCGGGTCGAAAGGAGACAGCGGTGGCATTACCGGTCTTGGCGCTTGGGATTAGGCCTGCTTCTGCTAGCCCCTGGATAGCCGCAAAGTAAGGATAGGAAGCAGGCACATCTTGGAACGTCGGGTTGGTGCTGGAGGTCGAAGGGCGAATGCGCTTGGCCGGAGCATCAGCATAGAATGTGTTGTTGGCGGTGAGCAACCAGTCGGCAAACTCTCCTCGAGTGATTGGCTGGTTGGGCTCAAACTGAGATTTGATCACGGTTTCGCTATCGGTCTCAGCCGCTTCTAGGGTCAGCCAGTCCTGCACGTAGGGCCTCAGGTCGCTGGGCGTTTCGTCTAGCAGAGCCTCAGGATTGCTGACGTCGAGAGGGGGAGTTGTCTCAGTACTGCTGACAGGTGTTGAGGCCGCAACATCGGACCGCTCAGTCGATTCAGGCTCGATGATTTCAGCGGTTTCGGCCAGGTCTTCGTCAAACACAGGCCGGTCTTGCAGCTGTGGATCGGCCTCAAGGGATTGTTCTAGGGAACTGCCCGCACAGCTGGTGACCAGTAGCAGACTCAGCCCAGCGACCATGACTGAGAGACGACGCGCAGACAAGGGCTAACCTCCTAGGCAGAAATGCAGCGACACCTCATGTATTTTAGAGCAGCGCCTGCTGTTCCTGTTGCAACCTTGTGCCACCCCTGTAGAACTCGCCGAAAATACCATGCCTCCTCGCCCGCTGATTATTGACTGTGACCCTGGGGTTGACGACGCGATCGCCCTGCTCTTGGCCTTTGCCAGCCCCGACGAGTTTGATCTGCTGGGCGTGACCACCGTGGCGGGCAACGTGCCGCTGGCCCTGACCCAGGCCAACGCTCGCCGCGTGTGCCACCTAGCCCAGCGTGCTGATGTCCCCGTCTACGCAGGCTGCCCCCGACCGCTGCTGCGATCGCTAACCACTGCCGAAGATATCCACGGCAGCACCGGGCTGGGAGATGGCCTGCTGCCCGACCCTACGATGCCGCTACAGGACCAGCACGCCGTCGCCTTCTTGATTGAGCGACTCATGACCGCTGCGACTCCCATTACCCTAGCCACCCTGGGGCCGCTGACCAACTTAGCCGTGGCGCTAATTCAGTGCCCTGAGATTGTCCAGGGCCTTGACCGGGTCGTCATGATGGGGGGCTCGCTGGGAGCCGGTAACGTTACTCCTACTGCTGAGTTCAATATCTACGTCGATCCGCACGCGGCTAAGGTAGTGGTAGAGGCAGGTCTACCCCTGACTATGGTGGGGCTAGACGTTACTCACCAGGTTCTGACGACGCCCGATCGCCTAGCGGCGCTGGAGCAATTGGGTACTGTGGGCGCAGCTGCCGCCGCTCTGCTGCGCCACTATGGACAAATTGACACCGAGCGCCACG
>JBARUP010000402.1:0-2545 GCA_049645805.1 Nodosilinea sp. | reverse complement strand
AAACGACAGGTCTGGGCCAGCGGTGCTGATATGGGGCAGATGACGGACGGTCAGGTGAGCAGCGACTCCTCTGCCCTAGCGAATCGAGTCGTGACCTATAGCCGTGCCCACACCCTGGTGCCCACCTACGAGTGCTTTAACCGCTGCACCTACTGTAATTTTCGCACTGAGCCAGGGCAATCGCCCTGGCTCAGCCTAGAAGATGTTGCCCAGCAGCTGCCGGGCCTGAGTCAAAACGGCGTCTGCGAAGTGCTGGTGCTCAGCGGCGAAGTCGCCCCTGGCGGCCCCCGCCGCGCCGACTGGCTGCGCCATATTTACCGCATCTGCGAGCTTGCCCTGGCGGCGGGTCTGTTGCCCCACACCAACGCTGGCCCCCTGAACCGCGACGAGATGGCGCAGCTCGGCCAGGTAAATGTCTCCATGGGGCTAATGGTAGAGCAGGTGACGCCTGAGCTACTAAAGACGGTTCATCGTCATGCCCCTAGCAAGCGCCCTGAGGTGCGTCTGCATCAGCTGGTGCAGGCTGGAGAACTGGGTATACCGTTTACCACCGGACTGTTGCTAGGCCTGGGCGAAAGCGAGCGTGACTGGGACGATTCGCTGCGGGCGATCGCGGCTCTTCACGCCCGCTATGGCCACATTCAAGAAGTGATTTTGCAGCCCCACAGCCCCGGCCAGCGCCAGCAGCAGCCGGGGGCGGCGCTAGGGGAAGCGGCTTTGCTCAGGGCGGTGGCGCTGGCAAAAGATCTGCTACCTCCAGACGTTGCTATTCAAATTCCGCCGAATCTAGTTACCCACGCGGGCCTGAGGGCATGCCTGGAGGCGGGCGCAGGCGATTTAGGCGGCATCAGCCCGGTTGATGAAGTTAACCCCGACTACGACCACCCCACGCCGAAGACACTCAGAGGCGCGATCGCGCCCTCTGGCTGGCGGCTACAGCCTCGGCTGCCGGTTTACCCCCAGTACGACCACTGGCTCCCCCAGGCAATGCAGCCTTTGGTAGAAACCTGGCGCGATCGCCTGTCCCAGGCAGCTTAGGCGCGGCAGATTTATCGTTTAGTTGCAAAATCTTGCCGCCAAATCCATTGAGTAAGATGCTGACTACTGGAAGGCAAAACCCGGCTGTTCCAAGGTTGTCTATGGTTGATAGCGATGGCTGCTCCCCAAACCTGCTCCGTGTGCGGCGTCAAAATTTTGGTAGGCATTGTCGGCGGCGATCGCGTGCTGTTTTCGGCTGGCCCGCCGGGCACCCGCGCCCGGCTCTACGCGCGGGTGTGCCGCTACGTAGACAAGCCGGGCTGTATTAACAAAGACGGCGGCAGTCAGTCGGCAAGCTCCAGCGATTACTATAAGCCCGACGCGCCGAAGTAGTTGGACCGGTAAACCCCGCCTCCTATCGTTCTAGACTTATGAACCGGCTAGCTGCGCCTTTGCTTTTTGCCACAGTACTTCTAGCTCGTCAATGCCGTACTCGCTCAGGGGCTTTTCGGCTACCGACTCCACCAGCTCAAAACGCTGAATGAAGCGGCGGTTGGTGCTTTGCAACGCCTCCGAGGAATCGAGATCGTACCAGCGGGCTAAATTCACCAGGGTAAACAGCAAATCGCCCAGCTCTGCCTGCTGGTTTTCCCTAGGCTCGTGGGCCAGGGCGGCGCGAAACTCGCCTAGCTCCTCGTGAAACTTCTCCCACACGCCGTCGATTGTCTCCCACTCAAACCCGGCCTTGGCGGCTTTGGCGGAGATCTTGCTGGCGGCCATTAGCGGCGGCAGGGTGCGGCTGTATTTGGCTAGCTTGGGCGAGAGCTTGTGGGGGAGGTGGGGCACGCCTTTTTCTTCGGCTTTGATGCGCTCCCAGTTTTGGCTGACTTCTTCGGGGGTAGGCCCAGAAGCGTTACCAGAGGCATCGCCAAAAATGTGGGGGTGACGGCGCACCAGCTTGTCGGCAATGCCGGTGGCCACGGTGGCTAGGTCAAAATCGCCGCTGTCGCTGGCCACCTGGGCTTGCAGCACCACCTGAAGCAGCAGGTCGCCGAGTTCTTCTGCGATCGCCTCCTGTTCCCCCACCTGAATAGCATCTACCACCTCATAGGCTTCTTCGATCACGTAGGGAATCAGGCTGGTGGGGGTTTGGGCTAAATCCCACGGGCAGCCGGTTTCGGGGTGGCGCAGCTGGGCAATGATGTCTACTAGGCGCTCTAGGGCGTCGAGAATAGCGGCGTTGGGGTTAGATAGGTCGTCTTGCATAGCGTTGATTCTGGTTAAACCTCGCTCGCGGTGTGATGCGATATCGGCGCATAACTCAGCATGATAACGTAGCGCTTTTTACTTGCGTCGGGCTAAAGGATGGGGTATTTTTGCCATTAGAGCTGTGTGCGTACAGCTTTGCTTCCCAAAAATTTGGTCAAACGCCGCTGGCAGGTGTGACAGCACCTGCCAGCGGCGTTTGACCAAATTTTTGGGAAGCAAAGCTGTACGCACACAGCTCTAATGGCAAAAATACCCCATCCTTTAGCCCGACGCAAGTAAAAAGCGCTACGTTATCATG
>JBARUP010000401.1:0-1704 GCA_049645805.1 Nodosilinea sp. | reverse complement strand
ATTAAGAACTCAGGCGCTGCTGCTGCTGCTGTTGTCGGCTGGCTGGCTAGGGGTCGTGGTGCTGGCCTTTGCTAGCAACCTTTGGCTACCTTTAGCCAGCCCCATCGGTACCTTGGTGCTGACCATCGCAGGTCGCCAGGCCCAGGAGCGGTGGGAAGGACAGCAGTTGATGAGTCTGTTTGCCATGTACGTTGCCCCTGAAATGGCCAGCTTTCTCTGGCAGCAGCGCAGCGAAATTCTTCACCACGGCAGAATGCCTGCCCAAGAGCTAGTGGCCACAGTTGTGTTTGTGGATATTCGAGGATTTACAGGCATTGCCGAAAAACTAACCAAGCAGGAGCTGCTGGACTGGCTCAACAGCTACTTCTCGGTGATCACCGACTGCATCATGGAGCACGGCGGGGTGGTGGATAAATATATTGGTGATGCCGTAATGGCGGTTTTTGGAGTGCCGTTTCCGCGCACAACCCAGGAGCAAATTCAGCGGGATGCGATCGCAGCAGTAAACGCTAGCCTCGATATTCAGGCGCGTATTGAGGATCTCAATCGAACGCTGCCGGTTAAGGGCATTCCTGTTCCGTCTTTCTCCATCGGCATTGGCATTCACACCGGGTCTGTGGTGGCAGGCAGCGTAGGTAACCACCAGCGCGTTAACTACTCAGTGTTTGGCGATACGGTCAACATCGCTGCCCGAATCGAAAAACTGACTAAGCGTTTGCCGGCTCAGATTCGCAATCGGCTGCTCATGACCGACAGCACTGCTGCGCTAGTGCGCTCTCAGTGCCCCACCGTGCCGGTAGGGCATATTATGCTGGACGGACGCCACACTCCTACAGCGCTGTTCACTTTCTCCGAACCCGGTCTAACGGTGGAGCAGTCGCGCCTGGTGTCTACTCACTGTTCTGCCTAAAAGACTTTAGTTCAAGACTACGGCACTTCTCCCCGACGGGCCAAGTCAAACTAGCGCTTACCAATCAGCAACACCCCTGGGGAAGTCTTCCCCAGGGGTGAAACAGATCATCAAGAACTAACTGAGATACCCTACTGAGCTGGCACCATTAGAGGGGCGTTGACGGTCAGTCTCAGATCGCGGCTGGGGTTAATAGTAATCACCTCAACCTGGTTGCGCCCAAAGATTCTGCCGAGCGTGGCTCCCGTCGCGGTACCAGCTAGGACCTCTAGAGTACCAATGGTGCGATCGCCGGTCGTTCCTGCGATCGCCGCAGCTGCACCCGACCCCAGCACGGCTCCGGTTAGAGTCTCAAGAAAGCTACCCCCCTCTCGGATCGTTTCTGTGGTGGTAACCGTTTGCGACGTGGCGCTGATGGCCATCCTTTGACCGCTTGGCAGCACCAGCTCCTGGGCTACAAACTGAGAGCCGCTGCCGCTGGGGCGTAGTTCTCCTACCACCTGGCTACCCGCCGGAATCAAAACGCGTCCGTTAGTGCCCGTTACGGCTTGGGCAACCTGTAGCGTCAGAGCGGCAGTCTCCTGCGGGAGAACAATAACCTTGTCACCCTTATCGTAGCTGACGTTAAGCATGGCACCAGCCGGTACGCTGAGCTGCCCCGTCGGCTGTTGCCCCACTACCTGCTGGCCCACAATGTAGGGAGAATTGACGGTTGCTACCTGATTTTGACTCACCAGCGCCTGGTAGATAAAGGCTGCTACATCGGCTCGAGTTGCCGTTTGGTTAGGCCTCAA
>JBARUP010000400.1:0-4598 GCA_049645805.1 Nodosilinea sp. | reverse complement strand
ACATCGATATTGTCAGCAGTCGGATTTTCCTCTACCAGACAGGCACTGGCCGTCTCCAGCCACTGCCCCAGAATGTCGTCTTCATGGTCTTCTTCTAAAGCCCTGTTGAGATCGACCTGTTGCTTAGCCTGACTAAACGCATCCTTAATGTGAGAAAAATCCGGCGGCTTAGTAATGATCCGCTCGTCATCAGAAAATGAGCTAAGTACAGTGACTTCTCCCTGAGATACACAGCGGTCACGGTGCTGACTGCACCGCTGTAGAATCTGCCGAGGTAATTTTTTTTGTTCAGCCGCAGTAGCAAAGAACTTAGGATGAAAGGGCCAGGTAGAATAGGGCGGCGAAAAACTAGCGTCCTGATAGGCCGGCTGTAAGCGCAGCGCGACCAGCTTCTCGGCAACCGTGCGATCGATAATTTCCGTTAGAAAAACATCGCTTAAGAACCGATCTCTAACAGACTGCACAGCCTCTCTGGCCAAAATTTCCCAGGTTACAGGCAGGCAGGAAACCAGAGTGAACGTGCGCGAGGTAATGTCGCGCAGCGCCATGAGGCCACCGCCAATGCCTTCAATGATGGCTTTTGAGACGCGCTGCTCATTGGTGAGTTCGGCATCTATCGCATTCTTAGCAATGTAGTGGTGTTGAGCCACGATGGCATCTAGCTGGTCCAGAGCTAGCACGGTTGAACCTTGCAACCCCATTACCCAGGACAAGCCTTCGACAATGTCGCTGAGTTTCATAGATGTTGACTGAAAACCAAACGTAGATTTTTCGTCAGCCTCTATCTCCATACCTTGCAGATACGAATAGCCAATACCCGAAACGGTAAAGTCATCGGAATTCAGAAAAATGATCGCCTTAACAATATCTTGAAAGCGCAATGCTTCCTGCCGGTGCCGCCGAGCAATCGTGTTTAAAATATGCTGATTGGCATTCTTCATATTCTTCAGATCTAAACCAGCCATTTTCTTCGGGGAAACTTTTCGCCCTGTCAAAATAACTAAGTATTGAACTAACCGTTGTAGCTGGAACTGTGGAGTACCGTCCTCATGTTCTTCTTGCAGAGAGACGACATAGCCCTCCAGAACGGTTTCCCAGAAGTTGCGGATATCAGTCATATCCACCAGGACAAAAAACATCCCCTGGGCGACTGCCTGCTTGCGGATGACTGACAGCAGATGCGTTTTACCCGCTCCTGGTAGTCCCCGAATCACCAGGCCTAGAGGAGCAGCTGTTTGCTGTGTTTGCTTCAGCGTCTCTAACCTATCGAAAACAGCCTGACGCTCGTTGACATTGAGATTGTCAACATCAAATGGTGAATCGTGCCAGACACTTTTTACATGTCTAGCCCAATCAAAATCAATATTTTTGAGAGCCGTTAATATATTCTCTGACATCGTTGTAAAAGTTCTACTATAAGTTGTCTATCGTTTCATGTAGGCAAAATAGCGCTTATCACCGCCACCTATGTCAATTGCCGCAAACTCGTCATCAGCGTTGAGTTCCTGCAAGTCCTCAGCTGCTAATAGTGAGATCTCACCCTGCTCCTGCATGGAGAGTAAAGCTTGATTCGTTTGCTGATCTGATAATCCTGGCAGGTGCTCTCGAAGCTGGTGTAAACGCACCCGGAAGCCTGCCTTACCGTCTGGGATACTAAGATAAACCTGACGAACTTTTTTGGTTACGTCATCTAAAGATGGGTTATCGTTGTTAGCAACGTTAGCGTCTTCAAGAATTGGTTCATCAGACAGATTGACTTCTTCTGGAGCCGTCAGCACCTCTGCTAAAGAGACCTGATGAGCATTGAGGTAGTGACTTACTTTAGTTAATAGACTTTGTAGGATCGGTACAGCATATTTGGAGAGGGAAAGCTCGACATCAAAATTGTCTACGGCCCAATCCCAGGCCTTATCTTCTAAAACAATATGGGTTGGTTGACCTCGTTTCTCTAAGCGAATCAATCCTGCTTCCACCAGCGGCTTCCGCTCGGCTGGAGATAGCTCAGGCTGGACTTTAGACATCATAGGCTCCTCTCCTGTGATCAGGAGGTTCCAAAGCACTAGGGCTTGTTTAGGTGATAGCTGGCTGCTCACGGAGACACCTTGCTTATGGGGCGGGTCTGACGGCGACGAAAACGTACGACGTCGCGGATCTTTTCTACTGTAAGCTCAACATCGCTGACAACCTCATCGTGAGGCAGTCGTAGCACGACGTAACCACTGATCAGTAGCTCATAATCGCGATGGCGATCGCGGCTGAAGGCAAACGTATTGCTATGGTAGCGGTAGCCATCCACCTCAATTACCACCTGTCCATCCGCCCACAAGAGATCGACTAAATAGGCACTATCGTAAACGGTTCGGACGGTTCGATTGAACTGAAATAATGGCCCTAGCTCAGCATCTCTAGTCAGTCGCTCAGCCAATAGCTTTTCTCCTGGGCTAAACGGATGCGGCCTACCACGCACTGGCACCAGAATGTGTTTGGCTTCTTCATTAGCAGTGCCTTCTATGGTATCGGCAGATGACTGGCCATCATCAACGGCAGTAGCGGCAGCCAACGAGACTGTTCCATAGAGAACAGAGTCCAGTTCTGGCACATTCCTCATCTGCTCTGGGAGCATTAGGGCAATTGGGGCCTGGGTTTTATCGGCTAGCCACTGGACAGCCTTAGCTAAGCTCAATAGCTGATGCTTTGCCGGAGCCGGGTCAGCCACCACCACCACGATGACGACGTGATTGGGTTCGATGGCCAGCAGCAGCTGCGATAGCTGTAAAGCCCTAGAGAACTCCGGCAGAACTGGTACTCTACGAGTTTGACAGGCGCGCACGGCTTGCTTCAGCCAGGGCAAACAGATATCCTGGGATGCCCTCTTTAAGTCCAGACATTTGAACTGATTGAGCAGAGTAGTTTCGGCAGTAGCCTCATCCAAAAATGGCTCATCCTGGCTATACCAAGCTGGCCAAATACCATGGGCAGCCTCTGCCAGAGTTTGCAGAATGTCTGTAACTAGCTGATTCGGCTGAGGCAGCGTCTCCCACGTCTGCACAACCAGTCGGCGATCGCCGACACCTGCCGATTCAATCTGACTCAGAGTATCAATTGTCTGAGCACAGAGGAATGTCTTGACTTTCCCTGCTGCGATCTTGGTCAAGTAGCCGTCTAGACCATGTTCGGAGATAAACACACAAGTGGCTCAGTACGGTCTGCCAATCACAAGGCTACTCCACTCTATACTCTATAAAGAGTGACAGAAAAGAGTGACAGAACGCTACAGTAATGTTTCACTTTTATTTCATGTATAAAAGCTATCGCTACTCGTTGAGCGAGGCGGCGATCGCCACTACCAGCCGGTCGGGCTCAATGGGTTTGGCAACGTGCGGCTGAAAACCTGCCGCCCGCGCCTGGCGCTGGTCTTGTTCTACGGCGTAGGCCGTTAGGGCGATCGCGGGCGGCTGCCCGCCCTGCTCTGGGGCTAGAGAACGCACCTTTTTGACTGGAGTTTAGCTTCTCCGTGAAAGCCCCGCACTCTGCCGAAGGCGAGTGTCGGGATGAAATTTGACGGCGAGTGCCCTGTCCTACACCCAGGCTACCGTTCTAGGCATAGCGGCTAGCTGAGCTAATTTTTCAAGCTGGGCTAGGCGGATGGTGTAGCCGGACTCTAGGGACTTCATGATGCTTAAGCCAGCAGCATTAGGCGGTCTGGATTTAGAATCACAGTCCAGGGCAGCGGCAGCGTTTCGAGCCTTGCCCAATTGTCTTTAAAGACCTCTGCCTGCACGTGGTAGTCGTGGGGATGGTTGGGCGGCTGGTTGAGCTTGAGGTAGAGCGTCATGCGGTGGGGGGTTTCACTGGTCATCGCTAGCCAGCAGGGAAACGTATTGTTGAAGGCAGAAGGCAGAAGGCAGAAGGCAGAAGTATGTAGTCCGGTTTGGGAGCATAGCTCGTCGGCCAGCCTAGCGTCTGCTTTAGTTTTTTTGGCGGCTGGGAGCAGTGAAAGCACTGTCGGCTGGGATTCTGGCGAGCTTGTGTCGCCGGTCGAGCTTGCTGCTGTAGGTTCATCAGTCTCAGACTGAACGGCTGTACCGCTGGCGGCTGGTGCGTCTAGGAACCCGAGCTGGTGAGCCCGCATGCCGATGTGGGTGAAGGTGTTGGGTACAGGCCCTGCAACCTGAAGGGTGCAGTTCCAGTCGAGCGCGCGCACCAGAGCCGGGGCGACAGCGACGGCGCGGGAGATGTTTTTGCAGCCGGTGAGCCGCGCCGCGCTGACGGTTTGGGGATACTCCAGCACTCGATGTTTTGAGTCGCAGGTGCTGATGTGGCCCTGCTCCATAACTAGGAGCTGGCTGCAAACGCGGTAGGCTTCCTCAATATTGTGGGTAACTAAGAGGGTAATGCCGGGGTAGCGCCCTAGCCACAGCCGCAGGTCGCGTTCGATTAGGTAGCGCAGGTGGGTATCTAAGGCCGAGAAGGGTTCGTCTAGGAGCAGCGCCTCAGGCTGGCTAGCCAGCACCCGCGCCATAGCTACCCGCTGCTGCTGCCCGCCCGAGAGCTGAGCGGGGTAGCGATCGCCCAGGTCCTGAAGCTGCACCGCCGCC
>JBARUP010000399.1:0-6224 GCA_049645805.1 Nodosilinea sp. | reverse complement strand
GTCGGTATTGCCCTCGATGCTGCAAAATTTGCCCAGGTAGGGAATTTCACTGCAAAGGGTGCGCTCTAGCTCTTGAACGGGCTTCTCGGTGGCGTGGCCGTCAATTTCAAGCACGTCTACGGGCTTACCCATATCGCGATCGAGTTCTAGGCGTACTGCATCGCTGAGAGAACCGCTGTTTTTATCCTGTAGCAGATGGGTAAAATCGGGATGAGGAATGGTAGGCCGCATAACTAGCCGCACGTTTAGCAGTAGGTCATTCTCGTTATTGTCGTCAGCCGGGGGAGAAAAGCTCACCACTACGTCGGCCCACTGGCGCTGGGGCCGAATGAACGCTTCAGAGTCTTGCTCCCGCGCCTTAATTTGCTCAATCACGTCTTCAGCGGTGTAGCCGCGCTTGCGAGTGTCGCGCTTGACCTTCCAGGTGGTACGCAGTTCTTCAGGGGGAGCTAGGTATACCTTTACGTCGTAGGCGTCGCGACAGGCGCGGGTCGAGTAGCCCAGCAGCCCTTCGACAATGACAAAGCGCTGGGGGACGATGTATTCAGGGGCGTCAAACTCGCCACTGCTGTGGTTGTAAATGGGTTTGAGAATGGGCTGTCCAGTGCGCAGCAGGCTCAGGTGCTGCTGAATGATATCGACGTAGTTGCAGTCGGGATGCAGGGCTGAGATGCCCCTTTCTTTGCGCTGCTTGCGATCGTAGCGGTGATAGTCGTCGGTGCAGATAATGGTGACCTGGTCTTCACCTAGAATTTCGGCAATGCCCCGAGTTAGGGTCGTCTTGCCTGCGGCGCTATCGCCCACAATACCGAGGATTACCGGACGACTCATGAATTCCTCCAGGGTTTAGAACCAGTAGTTTAGTTACACCATTGTAGGAAGCAATGGATCAGCTACCAAACATTTACATTTGTGAAACTTAAGGGGCCGCTTCGGCTGCTTGTTTTAGGCGCTGTAGTCATGCTTTTAGGGAGTTGTTCAGCATGTTTTGCGCTGTGGAATGCGGCGCTTTAGCCAGCTCGGCGACTCTGGTTCAATGCTTAGATGAGAAGCCAGATACTACTAAGGATCCGGTGCAATAGTTGAGAATGGTCTCGATAGAAGCAAGGTAGCGCTGCTTGAGGAGGTCCCGATCCAGTGCCAGCAGGCGATCGCGCTTCCCCTTGAGGTCTTTGTCCACGGGGCCCTGGCTCTGGCGCACCCTACAAGTGCAGAGCAGGCTGGGCGTCACTTGCGGCCCACTAGACTCAAACGGCTCTGGCAGGGGCTAGGGCCAAAGCTAGTTCGGTGTGGGGTTGCCTCAAGTTGCTAGCTCAGCAGGGCATCAATATCTTGATCGCGCAGGTAGCTGACCAGCATAGGACTAACCCCACTGATTAAAGTGATAAACACTACAATAATTAGCTGGCCCAGGCTAAGGCTGCCTAACAGATCGCCTAGGGCAACGCTGGCGTGCTGAGTGCCAATAAACCAGGCATTGCAGGTCATCGATGTCCATAAGTCTACAGCTACAGCCATCAGCCACACCAGCCGCAGGCCTAATAGCGGCAGGCCTATAGCGCTGTAGCGCTGTCTCCGCCGCCAGATGGGTCGAGTAGCAAAATTAAAGGCCACCACAATCAAGGTGCCAATCACGGCTAGGCTCACCGCGACGACGTTACGGCTATCCAAGATCAGCACAATACCTATCAGGGTAGTGACTAGATCCCACACCGTACTGAGCTGAAGCGCCGCCATCAGCACTAGTTTACGGAGAGTGACGGACTGAGATCGATCCATGCTGCTACATCTCCCGACGAAGTTTGACCCAACCCACCGTGGATTCAAGGGTCGCTACTCCCTATCTCCACACCTTAAAGCCGAAGAGATGTATACCCTTAGCGAAGGATAGGTTTCTTCCAGATTTGTAGTGGATGTTTAAGGTTGGCCCTTAGCGCTGGGGCTGGGTCACCCTAGCCAGGTTCGATAAAATGCAGGGAAAACTGACTTTGCTCCGTACTCGGTTAGACAGCATGGCGATTAAACCCATCCAGTACGAAACGCTACTTTCGGTGTGCACCGACCACAGAGGCGCGTTAGAACTGCTTAAGCACCATCGCCCCTACCTGGAGGCGGTGCCCAGCATGCGGCGGCCTGAAGAAAGCTTGATCACCCTACCCCTGCCCAATGTGAGAGTGCGCGATGCGGTACACCTCAATCCTCAAGGGCTCGGTATGCTGCCTGGTGCGGTGGTCACGCTGCCCTGCGATGTTGCCCTGTTAATGTGCGACCCTGAGTGGAAGATCAAGACAGGAGTCGAAATTTTTGTCTATATCCACCGCCCCCAGGAAGATTTCTCGGCTTTGCTAATGCGCTGGCGGCACACGCAGATTTTGATCGATCGCGGCTATGAGTGGCTGCTGCCGCAAAAATATCAGCACTTGCTCAACGATGGCACCGAAAAAAGCCGTCCCCTTTTTGTTGTCTTTCCCGAAACGCCAGAGCACATTATCCAGGGACTGCGGGGCGCGGGTCTACCCACCGTGGTGCTGTCTCCTAATTCCGAAGATACAGTAGATATCGCTAGCGATTTAGAGTCAAGCACGCTTGAAATCGGTGATATTCCAGAGCTAGACGATATTGACACCAGCGCTCTAGAATCGCCGGATGAGTAAACGCTGGGTTCTTTTTCAGTCTCCGGTTTGGCGATGGGGACGCTGGTTTTTGCTGGGTTTTCTAGCCCTTCGGGTTGGCTTCTGGCTCATCGCCTTTCCCAACCCTGATGAAGCCTACTACTGGCTGTGGGGGCAGCACCCAGGGTTTTCTTACTATGATCATCCGCCCTTTCACGCCTGGGTACAGGGCGTTTTTTCAGCGCTCGGACGATCTGCTTTAGTGCTGAGGCTACCTAATATCTTCAGCAGCGGTATTTTGGGATTTACCTTTTACCACATCTGCCGCTATCTCTACGGCAATCAGGCCCACGATCGCTTCTGGCTGGTCATTTTGCTAGGGATGTCGTCACCGCTGCTGTTTTGGTACCTGGGGCTGGCCTGGCACGATCACTGGCTAGTAACCTTTGCGGTAATCAGCAGCTTTTTGTTCGTGCGCTACATCGATCGCGCCGTGGTGGATCTGGGACAGGGCAGCAGCTGGAATCTCTACGGGGCCGCTATTTTTCTGGGCCTAGCCGGGCTGTGTAAATACAGCGCGGTGTTCGTGGGGCTAAGCTTTTTGGCTCTGCTTTTGACCAACAAGAAGCGTCGCCTGGTGCTGCGCGATCGCCGTCTCTATCTAGCCCTAGGGCTGCTTTTGCTGGTGCTATCGCCGATTCTGCTGTGGAATATTCAGCACGACTTTTTTTCCTTTCGCTTTTACCGCGATCGCACCGCTGGCGGCAGCCCCAGCTTCAAGGTGTGGCAGCCTCTGGTCTTTCTTGCCCTCTGCGGTCTCACCCTCGGCCCCGTTCAGGCGTGGAGCACGGGTCGACTGCTGCGGCAGCGGGGTCAAACGGCGATCGTTCGCGAAACGTGCTATTCGACCCTGGCGCTGTGGCTGTTTGCCCTCTCGACGGCGGCTTTTACGGCTCTCTCAACCGTATCAGTAGCCCTGTTTTACTGGAATATTCTGGCCTATCCGCTGCTGCTGCCGCTGCTGAGCGATCAGTTCTATCGCCGCCCTCAGGCTCAGCCAGCCAGGGCTGGGCAGCTAGCGATCGCCCAGGGGCTAGGCCTATTTACGGCGACTACCCTGGTCATCTACTACACTGTAGTGCCCTTCAGCGTTTTCTTTGGAGCAGCTGACCCCGACGGAGCCGCCCTTTTCGGCTGGCCCCAAATTGCCCAGGCGGTCACTACTCAGGCTAGAACCTTGGACGACCCGCTCCTGCTCACCACTGACTATCGCTCAGCCTCGGCCCTGGCCTACAGCCTCGGTGACTCCAGCGTGCTGGCTATCTCAGGCCGCCTCGATCAGTTCGACTTCTGGTACAAAGCCCCGAGGCTAGAGGGCCGTGACGCCGTGCTGCTAGGAGAAACCTGGCACCCCATCTGCCCCGCCCACCTGGCCCTGTTCGAGCGCACAAGCCCACCAGAAACCTTCGCAGTTCGTCGCTTTGGACGCGTGCTGCAAACTTACCAAATCGTGCGTGGCTACGGGTTTAAAGCTGGGCCAGAGGGCTATCCGCTGAGCCCAGACTATCCACTCACGTTTACTAGCAACGGGGAGCAGTGCCAGTAGCTCAGTGGTGCTGACTCAGCTAATCGCCAGCTAAACCACCGCATTGCCGCCATAATCCGCTAAGATAATGGTGCTCAAGCTCTCTGGGTTTGGGCTCCTTTAGCAGCAATGTTTTGGGAGGTGGGTCAAGGCCCACTTTTTTATTGGCATTCTTTCGCAGATTCGATGGTACATCCCCTTATTCCCCAAGTGCTCGAGCTGGCGGCTCCTGTTGCCGAAGAGCTAGGGCTAGAAGTGGTTGAAGCGGTTTTTCACACTAACCAGTCACCTCCGGTGCTTCGTGTTAGCGTGCGCAGCTTGGAGAACGAAGACACTGGCTTAGAAGACTGCGAGAAAATGAGCCAGGCCTTTGAAGCCGTGCTTGATACCACTGACATCATTCCCGATGCCTATGTGCTGGAGGTGTCTAGTCCAGGGGTCTCTGCCGCCCTCGAGACCGATCGCGACTTCACGGTGTTTAAAGGGTTCATGGTAGAAGTCTCCCTGGCCGAAGCGCACAAGGGCAAGCAGCACTGGGTCGGCCAGCTGGTGCGCCGCGACGACGACACCGTGATCCTGAGCCAAAAAGGAAAGTCAGTCACCCTACCCCGCAACCTAGTGACAGCCGTGGAGTTGAGTGACCAAAGCCCCGACTGAATCAGCCGCTTCGCCCCGTTAGCTAGGGCTGTATTCAGTTTTTGAGTGAGATTGAGTTTTATGTCCCAAGGTGAGTGGTTATGTCATTAGTAAGTCTGCCCAATTTGCAGGAAATGGTCGATGTCATTAGCCGCGAGCGCAACCTGCCCAAGCACGCGGTGGAGAATGCCCTGCGAGAAGCCCTGATTAAGGGATACGAGCGCTATCGCCGCACCCGTGAGATCGACACCCATTTTGACGAAGAATACTTCGATAACTTTGACATCGAGCTAGACGTTGACGACTATGACGATCAGGGCTTTCGGGTGCTAGCCACAAAAACCATCGTCGACGAAGTCACAAGCCAAGACCACGAGATTGCCTTAGACGAGGTGCGCGAAGTGGCCCCAGAAGCCCAGGCGGGCGACACTGTCGTGCTCGATGTCACCCCCGACCAGCGCGACTTTGGCCGCATGGCCGCAATCCAAACCAAGCAGGTGCTAGCCCAAAAGCTGCGTGACCAGCAGCGCAAGCTCATTCAAGAAGAGTTTCAAGATCTAGAGGGCAGCATCCTCTCGGCGCGAGTGCTGCGGTTTGAGCGCCAGTCGGTGATTATGGCGGTTAGCAGCGGTGTAGGCCAGCCTGAGGTCGAGGCGGAGCTGCTCAAGCGCGACCAGCTGCCCAACGACAACTACCGGGCCAACGCCACTTTTCGCATAGCGCTCAAGAAGGTCTCTGAAGGGTCTCATCGGGGGCCACAGCTGCTGGTGTCGCGGGCCGATGCGGCGCTAGTGGTAGAGCTATTTACCAACGAAGTGCCTGAAATTGAAGACGAAATCGTTCGTATTGTGGCGGTGGCCCGTGAGGCCAACCCGCCGTCTCGCTCCGTTGGCCCTCGAACCAAAATTGCTGTCGATACTCTAGAGCGCGATGTCGACCCGGTCGGTGCCTGCATTGGGGCTCGGGGATCACGTATTCAAGTCGTGGTCAACGAGCTGCGGGGCGAGAAAATTGACGTTATTCGCTGGTCCCCCGACCCTGCTACTTATATCTCTAATGGCCTCAGTCCGGCCCGCGTTGACGAGGTGCGCCTCGTCAATCCCGACGACCGCCAGGCTCACGTGCTGGTGCCTGAAGATCAGCTCAGTTTGGCGATTGGTAAAGAGGGGCAAAACGTTCGTCTAGCGGCACGCCTGACCGGCTGGAAAATCGACATTAAAGACTCGGGCAAGTACGACTACGACGAAGAAGACCGCAAGATTGCTGACCAGATAGTCGCTAAAGAAGCCGCTGCTGCTGAGGCCGCTGAACTGGCTGCCGAAGAAGCTGAGGCGGCGGCGTGGCGGGCGGCGGCAGCGGCTGAACGGGCAGCAGCAGAGGCCCGGGCGGCA
>JBARUP010000398.1:0-3362 GCA_049645805.1 Nodosilinea sp. | reverse complement strand
CGAACATTTGAGAAACTTAGCCAGCGACTCAATCGTAGGGGTATTAGGCGTATCAAGTTTCTCAAATTTCTCAAATTTTGAAGGTACCGCCTCCGCCGGGCGCGATACCGCCTTCTCGACGTTGGCGGCGTACTTACCGTCTTCGGTGTACAGCACCTCGTCTTCGCCCGCCTCGGCCAGCACCATAAACTCGGTAGAGCCCGACCCCCCGATCGCCCCAGAGTCAGCATCTACGGCCCTAAACTCTAGCCCGCAGCGACGCAGGATGTTGCTGTAGGCGGTGTACATCTCCTGGTAGGTGGCCTTCAGGCTGGTCTCATCGGTGTGGAACGAGTAGCCATCCTTCATGATGAATTCGCGCCCGCGCAGGAGGCCAAAGCGGGGCCGAATCTCATCGCGAAACTTGGTCTGAATCTGGTACAGGTGCAGGGGTAGCTGCCGGTAGGAGCGAATCATGTCGCGGGCGACGGCGGTGATGACCTCCTCGTGGGTGGGGCCGAGGCCAACCTCCTGCTGACGGCGATCAACTAGAGAGAACATGATGCCCTCCGCCTTTGTGTAGGTATCCCACCGGCCCGACTCGCGCCACAGCTCCGCAGGCTGGAGCTGTGGCAGCAGGCACTCCTGGGCACCTGTTACGTTCATCTCGTCGCGCACAATGTCAGAAATTTTGTTGAGCACCCGCCACAGCAGAGGCAGGTAGGCGTAGACCCCGCTGGCCACGCGGCGCATGTAGCCCGCCCGCAGCAGCAGCTTGTGGCTGGGAATTTCGGCCTCAGTCGGCTCTTCCCGCAGGGTAACAAACAGCATTTGAGACAGTCTCATGGCCTTTTGGGTCTATTGAATAGGGGCACTATACCCGTCTAGAATAGAACATTGCGGCGGAGACAACAGCGCAACTTTTAAGCGCGCTGCTATCCCCAGCCGCAGCCGGTTGTGAGTTACTAAGACACCTTCAACTCTGAGACAGTTTGGGCCTCGGCCTTTTGTTTTTGCCTCAGCTTCAGGCCTAAGGCCAGCAGCCCTGGCAGCAGTGCTGG
This sequence comes from Nodosilinea sp., assembly GCA_049645805.1. Lineage (GTDB taxonomy): Bacteria > Cyanobacteriota > Cyanobacteriia > Phormidesmidales > Phormidesmidaceae > Nodosilinea. Next base: position 2,322 of record JBARUP010000398.1, on the reverse strand, counting down.
GGTTGGCACCGCAACAGGGTCGACGAACTTCTCTCCGGGTTCCTCTTGCCCTGCTGGATCAGATAGAGAAAGATCTACGGTCGGGCCAGTACCCTCAGTGGTAATCGGGGGCGCTGGGGACTTCGCTAGCTCTGCTGGCTCGGCAGGTTTACCCCCGCCGCGGTGAAAGAGGTTGTAGATAATTAGCGCGATCACGGCCCCTAGAGCCCCAATAGAGAACCCATTGAAAGAAGAGCCCTCCTGCCCGTTTGCAGGTTGGCTGGTCTGAGACCGACTAGCGGTAGCCGGAGCAGCTTGGGTGGATAAAGTACCGCTTGCCGCGCCTGATGATCCCCTCTGAGTGGCCGCCGCTTTTGGCTGACCGTGGGCAGAGCGAGGCGAGGCTGGATCTGTGAGCTTGAACTGGTAGTTATCAAGCTGTAAGCGGTCGGCAGGCTTTACGATCGCGCTAGCCTGGACGGGTAAAGTCCGGCCAAATCCTAACCCTAGCGATATCGTCAGGGCAATGAGTAGTCTAAACTGCTTTACTGAATAATTTGTCATTGAGACTCCGCACAATGCTAACTAGGTGAATAAATGGATGCATGTAGATCGCACCTAAGCAATCGTGGCGTTCAGGTGATGCTGCTCAGCGCTTGTGACACTGAGTATTGGAATTTTTAGGTATGCCAATAAGTAATTGAACCGCCAGCTGAGCCGCTGAAACACTTGTGGCAGTATGAGTCAACTCAGCTACGTATTGTCACCTAAGCATAGGCGGCATTTCTCATGACCCAGAGAGTGTAGAGCCCGAGTTCTCTGAAAGTTTACGGGTTTCTCAGCGGCCCTGGGCTTTTGTAAAAGTACTTTGAATCCTAAGGTCGTTGCCCCAAATTATCCGGATTGCTAAAGGGCACCCTAAAATCCGCTAAAGTGGCAAGATGCTTTTCGGAATTATCTATAAACTGCCGAATCTTTAGCGTATTTCTTGTCACTCTGTTCACTACCTGTTCCTAATGAAAAAAGTCTTCGTCCTTGATACCAACGTATTGCTTCATGACCCGACGGCAATGTTTAGGTTTGAGGACAATGACGTGGTGCTGCCCATCACGATTATTGAAGAGCTAGACCGCTTTAAAAAGGGCACTGTTGATACGGGCCGCAACGCCCGCTACGTGTCGCGCACGCTAGATGAGCTGCGCCAGCGGGGCTCGCTGGTCCAGGGCATTGACTTAGACCAGGGCGGCACTCTCAAGGTAGCTCTATGCCACCGTGATACCCTGCGCCAGCTGCCCCCCGAGCTGGAGGGCGACCAGGGCGACAACGCTATTTTAGCGGTGGCGATGGAGTACAAGCATCACTACGATATGCCTGTGGTGCTGGTTAGCAAAGACACCAACCTGCGCATTAAAGCCGATGCCGTGGGCCTCGTTGCCGAAGACTATGAAACCGACAAAGTCGATATTGACGATCTCTACACCGGTTCCCTGGAGGTACTGACCTCTGCCGAGGCGATTAACCAGCTGTTTAGTGACGGCTACCTAAAGCTAGATGTGCCTGTTGCTCCTAATCAGGCCATTACCCTAGTTGATGAGGTCAATCCAAACCACACCGCTCTAGGTCTTGTGCAGGGAAGGGGCGGCAAGCTAGTACCCCTGACTAAGCTTCCCCACGCCGGGGTATCTCGGGTGCAGCCTCGCAATCGCGAGCAGCGCTTTGCCTTTGAGCTACTGCTGCAAGACGATATCTCGATGGTAACGCTGGTGGGGAAGGCCGGTACGGGTAAGACGCTGCTCGCGATCGCCGCCGGAGTGCAAAAAGTAGCTGACGAACGCCTCTATTCGCGCCTGCTAATTGCCCGACCCATTGTGCCCCTAGGGCGTGATCTGGGCTATTTGCCCGGCGACGTGCGCGACAAGCTCAACCCTTGGATGCAGCCGCTCTACGACAATTTCGATCTAATTTTTGGTACCCAGGACATGCGCGGTCGCCCCGAGCACTGGCGACGCGGCCATGAAGAGATGATCGAGCAGGGGCTGTTGCAGATTGAGCCGCTGACCTACATTCGGGGGCGATCGATTCCTAAGCAGTTTTTAGTTGTAGACGAGGCCCAAAACCTTACTCCCCACGAGGTTAAAACTATTCTGACCCGCGCTGGGGAAGGCACCAAAATTATTTTGACAGGCGATCCTGAACAGATCGATAACCCCTACGTCGATGCCTCTAGTAACGGTTTGACCTATGTTGTTGAGCAGTTTAAGGGTGAAGCGCTGGCGGGCCACATCAGTCTCGCGAAGGGGGAGCGATCGCGGCTAGCCGAGCGGGCGGCGCTGCTGCTATAGC
>JBARUP010000397.1:0-2303 GCA_049645805.1 Nodosilinea sp. | reverse complement strand
AAAGGAGGAGCAGCACTCATGGGGTTTCAGCTGCTCAGCGACTTTGCTCACCGTCTCGAAGACAGCCTCAAAGTGCTCAAGGTGCAGCGGGGCAAAGTCGAGGTTGACGCTAGCCTAGAGCAGATGCTGCTGTCAGCAGTCGACTGTTTGAACCACGTGATGGTAGGTCAGCGCCGGAGCCTCAGCCAGGGTCACCTGAACCCTTCCCCCGTTGATGAACGGTGGATAGAGCAGCACGCTAGCCCAATCTTCGACCAGCTTCACGAGCGCCTGGGCGACCCCGTCGATGAAGACGCCTACTCCATACTCTCCCCCGAGGAGGGCCAAGACATCATTCCGCTGCTGTTCCAAAGCGAAGTGGAAGGCTGTTTGAACCGGCTGGAGGAAGTCCTGGCTGAGCCGTCACCCTGTCTGCGCGAGGAGACTCAAATCCTAGCGCAGGAGCTTGGCGGCCTGGGAGAGATGCTTCAGATTCAGAGCTTTGTTAGCCTGTGCGAGTCAGTATCCAATCAGGTCACCGCAGCCGCTGATGAGGCCCTGCTACCTGTCGCTCAAGACGCGCTAGCGGTCTGGCGACGCGCCCAAGCGCTGGTGCTTACCGGTCATCTGGCCGACATTCCGACTCAGATGGGAACCGATGCCGAAGCTGCGGTAGTGGTTGATGCCGAAGCTACAACTGCGATGGCGTTCGATGCCGAAGCGATGGCCGAGATGGTGTTTGATGCCGAAGCCTCAGTTTTTGCAGACACCACTGACCTCATCCCCACTCTGATCGATGGCGAGATTACCGCACCCGTTTGGCCCCTAGCTGACGAGTCGGCTCTGCAGCCCGACTACCTAGTTGACAGCGAGTCGTTCGAACTACTGGACGCAGCCGAGGCGAGCACCGACCACGTTGTTGAGGGTGAAATTCAGGAAGAGAACCTGAATCAAGCGTCGTGGCCGCCAGCCGCCGCTAGCGACACTGTTGACTGGGGTGACGCCCAGAGCGCATCCTGGTCTACCAGCGATCAGGACACCACCACTGCAGACCTCGACGCTGACAGCGACAGTACTGTCCGGGTGCCAGTAAAGCAGATCAATCAGCTCAGCGATATGTTTGGCGAACTCACCATTGAGCGCCACCGCCTTGAACTCGAAGTTAGCCGCCTGCGGGGGCTAGTGGGCACCATGCGCACTCGCATGCGCACCCTTGATCAGGTCAACAGTGATCTGCGCTCCGCCTACGATACCGTTGCTACTCAGGAAACACGCCTGCCCCTGCTGCCCACACCCCCCGCTGCCCAAAGCGCGGAAATTATCCCTTTGTCGGCTGATAGCACCATGCGTCAGCAGTTCGACGTGCTCGAACTCGACAATTACCGCGATCTACACCTGCCCTTTCGCGAAATTATTGAAACTATTATTCAGCTGCAAGAGGTAGGGGCCGATATCGAGCTATCCCTAGACGGGACTGAGCAAACCACTCGCACCCTGCGAAAAACCTCTCGCCAGCTGCAAAAAAACCTTACCCAGCTGCGCATGCGGCCCCTATCCGATATTTTTGATCGCTATCCCCGCTCCCTGCGGCAAATGTCGCTGCAGTACAACAAGCCGGTGGAGCTAAAGATTAGGGGCGATCGCACCCTGGTCGATCGCAACGTGCTAGAAGCTCTGCAAGAGCCACTTATGCACATCATTCGCAACTGCTTCGACCACGGCATTGAGGAGTCTGACCTGCGCCAGCAGCAGGGCAAAACCGCTGAGGGCACGATCGCCATTTCGGCCCAGCAGCACAACAGCCGCACCATCATCACCATTCGCGACGACGGCGGCGGCATTGCGGTAGAAAAAATTCGCGATCGCGCTCGTCAGATGGGGCTCGATGAAGGTTTACTAGCGGCGGCCAGCAGCCAGGAACTGCTGTCGCTGATCTTTGAGCCAGGGTTTAGCACCGCCAGCGAAGTCACCGACCTCTCAGGGCGCGGCATCGGCATGGACGTTGTGCGCAGCAAGCTAAAGGATATTCGCGGCGACATTCAGGTTGATACCCAGCCCGGCGAAGGCACCACCTTCACGATCTCAATTCCCTTTACCCTGTCGGTAACACGGGTGCTGATCGCCGAGAGCCGGGGCTTGCGCATGGCCTTTCCGGTGGATGCGATCGAAGAAATCTTTGTGCTACCGCCTGACCGTATCATCTCTGCCGCCGGTCGAGAAAGCTTTGAGTGGAACGGCGAGCTCGTCCAGCTGGTGCGCCTGACCGACTGGCTCCAGTTCAACTGCCCGGTCATCATTGAAACTCCCGAAACCGCCCCCGCGAT
>JBARUP010000396.1:0-6665 GCA_049645805.1 Nodosilinea sp. | reverse complement strand
CCATAGGGGCCATCGCCCCAGGGTTTTTGGTTCAGATTTACCCCGCTCAGCTCGGGCCACTGGAGTGACTGAAAGAAACGATTGACAATGTTGCGCTGGTAGCACCAGGTTTGATAAGGGCCTGAGGACAGCTCCAGGCCGCTGGTTGTACCGCTGAGCGCATCGACAATCAGCGACGTAGCATCGTTGCTAGAGTCAACAATCATGTCGTGGAGCGCTCGGTCTAGCTCTGAGGACGGTGGAATCATGCCCTGCTCTAGCCACTCGTGGGCGGCAACAAGGTAAAACAGCTTGACTACGCTAGCCGGGTAGATCAGCTCGACGCCACGGTAGCTGGCTCCACGGGGCTGGTGCTGCCAAAAGTCGGTGGCGCTTAGGGCACCGCCCGTATTGGTGATGTAGGGCGAGTCGTAAACAATCCAGGTAGCGGCGATTTGAGTGGGCGTCAGCGAAAAGTCAGCCCGCACCTGGTCTATTGAGTGCTCTAAGGCAGTGTGCAGGGCGGGGTCCGAGGCAAAGAATTGTGTCATGGCCAGCGCTTATATTCTGGGTACCGCTCATTCATCAAACCATTCTTCACCTCGGATACTATTACGATTAAGTTGGTCTCCCAGGGGTGAATTTATGCAAATTCAGCGGCACGACGTGGGCCTTACCGTAGACGACAGCCTAATGCGCCTCTACGTAGCAGAGCCAGCTGCAACCGGACACTATCCTGGCATCCTGTTTTATTCAGATATCTACCAGCTCGGCGGGCCGATACTGCGCCTGGCCGATCGCCTGGCGGGGTATGGCTACGTGGTGGCTGCCCCCGAGATTTTTCACCGGCTAGAGCCCATCGGTACGGTGATTGAACCCGATGCCCTAGGCCGTCTGCGGGGGAACGATGCCGCCAGCCGCACCGCGATCGCCCACTACGATGCCGACGCCACTGCCGCCCTAAACTGGCTACAAAATCATCCCACCGTCATGCCGGGTCAGATTGGCACCTGCGGCTTCTGCATTGGCGGACATCTGGCCTGTCGAGCGGCGTTAAATCCTGTGGTTCGAGCAGCGGTGTGCTGCTATCCAACCGGCATTCACAACGGCAAGCTGGGCCGCGATCGCGCCGATACCCTAGAGCGTTTGAGCCAAATCTCGGCTGCACTACTGCTTATTTTTGGCGATCAGGATCCCCACGTGCCCGCTGAGGGACGCGACGTGATTCTCAACGCCTTGGCGGCGGCAGAGGTTAGCCACAAATGCCTGCTCTACCCGACTAACCATACCTTCATGCGTGACGACGGTTACCGCTACGATCCCGCCGCTACCGATACCGCCTGGGCTGAAATCACAGCCTTTCTACAGGCTCAATTTAGCCGTCCCATGCCCTATGTTTAACATGCTCTAGAGCTGGGTATTCTAAGTCATGGCCAGAGGGCGGGCATTCTGTTCGAATCACAACGTTCTGATCTAGGACCTGGAAGATAACGGTTAGAGTAATTAAAGTAATCCGTGTCAATCAGGTAGGCTTTTACCTTATGAAGCTCCGGCTCAAAAGGAACGGCCCCCTTTCTCCGTCGTTGGCCCGTTGATACGGGGTAATGCTATACCTGCACGATCCTCAACTCATCCAGGCGGCTGACCGCGTCCGCCACTGATCCTTCCATCTGCCACGCTTGAGTAGGGTTCCTATGGCAACTCAGATCGATGGCCCCCTAGGGCCGATCTTCAACCAACGCAGCATGCTCACCGCGCTGTCTCTGCCTAACCAAAACAGTTCCCTCACCAGCCGGGTGCGCGATTTACCTACGCCCCAGTTCATCAACCTGCTCGACCAAATCACGGCGGAGTTTGAGCATTTTTTGCGCGCTATCGACATGATCAACAACGAATCGTTGGAGGTCATGCTGGAGCAAATTCTAGAAGCTTTTACCCTCAAAATCGGCCAGATTCTCCAGGCTGAGCGCACCACTATTTTTATGGTGGATCAAGAAAAACAGGAGCTGTGGTCAAAGATTGCCCAAGACGACGGCGAGCGATCGCTTGAAATTCGCGTTCCGATGAGCAAGGGTATCTCGGGCTACGTAGCCACCAACGTGATGCCGCTCAATATTCCCGACGCCTACGCTGACGAGCGCTTTGACAGCACCTACGATCAAAGGCACGGCTACCGAACTCACACCATCCTCTGCATGCCGGTGCTGAGCAAAAAGACAAATAACATTGTGGCGGTAGTACAGCTGCTCAACAAGCTCAACAATACCCCTTTCGATGAGCAAGACGAGCGGCGCTTCAAGGAATTTGCCGAGTCGCTGGGGGTAATTCTTGAAAGCTGCAACTCGTTCTACATTGCCGCCCGCAACCAGAAAGGGGTAGCGGCGCTGCTAAAAGCGATTTCGTCCCTAGAACAAAGCCTAGACCTAGAAAAAACTCTCCAGTCGGTGATGGAAGAGGCCCGACAGCTAATGCAAGCCGATCGCAGCACTCTCTGGCTAATCGACGAAGAAAGCGGCGACCTGTGGACAAAGGTGAAGTCTGGCGACGGCAAATCCTTAGTGGAGCTGCACAACCCGATTAGCAGCGGTATTGTAGGGCACGTAGCCACTACAGGCGAAGCGCTGAACATCCCGGATGCCTACAAAGATTCCCGCTTTAACCCCGGTGCCGACAAGCGCACCGGATACCGCACTCGCACCATTCTCTGCATGCCCGTGTTCGATTCGGGCAGCAAGCTGATTGCCGTCACCCAGCTTATTAACAAAGCCCAGGGTAGGTTTACGACCTCCGATGAAGCCTTCATGCGGGCCTTCAATATTCAGGCGGGCGTCGCTTTAGAGAATGCCAAACTGTTTGAGAGCGTGCTGGTTGAAAAGCAGTATCAGAAAGATATCCTACAAAGTCTCTCTGATGCCGTCATCTCAACCGACATGGATGGACGCATCATTACTATCAACGACGCGGCTCTAGAGTTAATCGGCTGCCCAGACGAAACCGACAGCCGCGCTGTTCGCGATCGCTGGCAGACCGCCCTGCTGCATCGCCCCGTTTGGGAGTGCATTCCTATCGACAATCTGCGGTTTCGCCTAGAAGACAGTCTCGATCACGGAGCCCGCCACTACGTGCCCGAGCAGAGTCTGCGAGTCGCGATCGCCCCTGGTGCTGGCCTAGGCTCTACCTCAGAGCTAGCCCTGCCCGATCCCGATGCCCCCAACACCTACTACCCCTGGGGAAACCTAGAAGCGGTGCCAGTGGCCACCGATGTCGTACAGCGCCTTGAGCGCAGCATCAACCTTACCGTAAACCCCCTCACTAACCCCGAAGGCGGGGTGGTAGGCGGCCTGCTCGTTCTTGAAGATATTAGCCAGGAAAAGCGGATGAAGAGTACCTTGTACCGCTACATGACGCCCGGTGTGGCCGAGCAGGTGATGGCCCTGGGAGACGACCTGCTGATGAAGGGCGAGCGCAAGGACGTCACCGTTTTGTTCTCCGATATCCGCGGCTACACCACCCTAACCGAAGACCTGGAAGCCGACAAAGTCGTTGAAATGCTCAACGCCTATTTTGCAACCATGGTCGAAGCCGTATTTAACTTTGAGGGCACCCTTGACAAGTTTATCGGCGACGCCCTAATGGCTGTGTTCGGGGCCCCTCTACCGCTTAGCAACCACGCCTGGGTTGCGGTACAGAGCGCCCTCGACATGCGGCGGCGACTAGCCCAGTTCAACACCGAACGTCACCATCTCGGCCAGCCCGAGATTCGCATTGGCATTGGCATTAGCTCTGGCGAAGTTGTCTCCGGCAACATTGGTTCCCAGCGCAAAATGGAGTACACCGTCATTGGCGACGGGGTAAACCTCAGCTCTCGCTTAGAGGGGGTCACCAAGGAATATGGCTGCGACATTGTTATCAGCGAGTACACCTACGCCCTCTGCGCCGACAAAATTTGGGTCCGCGAGCTTGACCGCACCCAGGTCAAAGGTAAGCAGCAGGCCGTCAATATTTACGAGCTGATCGACAGGCGCGATGCTCCCCTACCAGCGGAGACTAAAGTCTTTTTAGATCTCTACGCCAGCGCCCGCAGCGCTTACACTAGCCTACGATTTGAAGAAGCGCTGTCTCTGTTTCAGCAGGCCTATCAGATGCGCCCCGACGATAAGGCAGTGGAGGTGCACCTGAGCCGAGCCCAACAGTATCTAAAGCAGCCTCCTCCAGACGATTGGGATGGTGTCCATATTATGACTACGAAGTAGCTTTTAATCCTCCCGCCATGGCCAAACTCCTGAGACTGCTAGCCACAACTTTAGCGATTCTAGTGGGGCTCCAGGCCCATACCGTTTGGCGGGTCTGGCAGCTGCGTCTGACCAATCGCTGTCCCGGCTGTAACTTAGTGGGAGCCACGCTAAAGGGGCTAGATCTGCGCCAGGCTGACCTAAGAAACGCTGACCTGCGCTGGGCTACCCTAAAGGAGATCAGGCTCGACGGAGCCGATCTCAGCGGTGCTAATCTGCGCCACGCCCGCCTAGAGGAAGTGACCGTTAGCGGCACCAACTTCTGTAGAGCCATCATGACAAATGCCGTTGGAGGGTACTGCCTCACCCCCGCCCCAACTCATCTATCGCAGACGGAACAAACCCGCTAGGATGGAGATTGTGTTCATCCTAGACATCTGGGGTGTTCCGTCGCCATTGAGCTATCGCATGCCCATGTCTCTGTTTGACTGGTTTGCCAATCGCCGTAAGTCAGGCCTCATCAGCGAAGACCGCCAGGAGCGGGAAATTGCCGACGGCCTTTGGACCAAGTGTGAGCACTGCGACGTGCTGACTTACACCAAAGATTTACGTGCCAACCAGTGGGTTTGTGGAGAGTGCGGACATCATCACCGTATTTTCAGCGATGAACGTATTCGTCAGCTCATCGACGCCAATACCTGGCAGGTGCTAGATCCTCAGATGCAGTCTGAGGATCCACTCAAATTTAAAGATCGAAAGGGCTACGGCGATCGCCTGCGCGATACTCAAGCCAAAACCAAGCTTACCGACGCTGTCCAAACAGGCCTCGGCGAGCTTGACGGTCTACCCATAGCCTTAGGCGTAATGGACTTTCGCTTTATGGGCGGCAGCATGGGCTCAGTCGTGGGTGAAAAGCTGACCCGCATGATCGAGCGCGGCACCGCCACCCGTCGCCCTGTCATCATTGTCTGCGCCTCTGGGGGGGCACGCATGCAGGAAGGCATGCTCAGCCTGATGCAAATGGCTAAGATCTCGGGCGCGCTGCAGCAGCACCAGACCGCTCGGCTACTCTACGTACCAGTGCTTACTCATCCCACTACTGGTGGCGTTACCGCCAGCTTTGCTATGCTGGGCGACATCATTTTAGCTGAGCCCAAGGCCACTATTGGGTTTGCCGGTCGCCGGGTAGTCGAGCAAACCCTGCGAGAAAAACTACCCGACAATTTTCAGACGGCTGAGTATTTGCGAGAGCACGGCTTTGTCGATTCAATTGTGGCGCGCACTCAGCTCAAACAGAGCTTAGCCCAGCTGATTCGGCTGCATCAGCCGGTCACCTCCCCCGTCAGGTTAGAAGGGCATACACCCTGGGAAAACGGCTTAGGAACTACAGAACCAACCCACATTGGGGTCGATTTATAGCAGCGAAACATTGGGAATGGCACCTTTCGGTGGCATTATAGACAGTACAAGCATGATTTGATAGAAAAACTTTCCATCAGATTGATCTAGTTCAGGTTTAGACGCGGCGGTTTGCCTGAGGGAAAACTACCCATCTAGAGCCGAACTGAATATAGCTGTGTTGATTTCATACCCAAGCCCTATACATTCGAGGAGAACCATGTTGAAGAGATGCATTTGGCTAGTTGCGGTCGCACTCTTCTTTGTCAGCCCCCTGGTAATGGGAGATGCCGTCGCGGCTGAGCTAGATGAAGCCATTCGTACCATTCCGCTCAACTCTGAAGGAGATACCCTTGTGCTGTCTCTAGAGCAGGTAACCCGTGGTCGCCGTCAGTTTAACTACGCCTGCGGCACCTGCCACGTGGGCGGGATTACCAAGACCAACCCCACCGTTGGTCTTGATCCAGAAACTCTGGCTGGTGCCCTGCCCTCTCGCGACAACGTTGAAGCCCTGGTTGATTATCTAAAAGAGCCAACGACCTACGATGGTCTAACTGATATTTCTCAGGTGCATCCCAGCAAGAAGAGTGCCGATATTTATCCTAAAATGCGCAGCTTGACCGAGGAAGACTTGGTCGCAATTTCGGGCCACATTCTGCTTCAGCCCAAAGTCATTGGCGACATGTGGGGAGCAGGCAAAACCCGCTTCTCTGCTCCTCAGGTCTAGGGTGAGGCGAGGTAGCTTTGGCGTTTGACCAACACCCAACACGTCAGCTCAAATAGCGCGGCTAAGGATGCAGGCTACGAGGTCTGCAAGCCGTTAGCTGTAGGTTGCCTAGGGCGGCAATTACCCCAGCGCCAAAGTCCTAAGTTGCCCTGAAAAGCAGGTAATATGCCAAAGGAAGGTTGTTCGACAGCCTTTGATTTGATTCAATTTGACTGAACTGGAGATAAGAGCTTTAGAGGTAGTTATGCAACGTGTATTTCGCGCCGCCCAGCGTTTGGGCTTAGTTTTTCTGTCTGCTCTCCTAGTGGTGGGTACGCTCACCCTAGCGG
>JBARUP010000395.1:0-2045 GCA_049645805.1 Nodosilinea sp. | reverse complement strand
ACTTACCCGACGGCGTTACTCTCGAGGAGGCCAAAGCGGCCCTCAAAGCCAGTAAGTACGCCCTCCTCAAGCCGAAAGCTCATCTCACCGATACTCAGCGCGACAAGCTCGCCGAGGTCATCGCGCTCTCCCCCAAACTCGCGTTGATGCATCAATCGAAAGAAGCCTTTAGGGAGCTGTTTGACGCTGAGTCCTGGTCTCAAGCCCTACCGGACTTTCTCGCCTGAAGGCGGCGAAATCACTCTATCCAAACGCTGTGGCGACGATGAGCCGATGGTTTGGGGAAATTCTCCAGTACTTTGAGCACCGAACTACAAGCGGTGTCGTCGAGGGCATTAACACTCGCTTGAAGTTGATTAAGCGCTCTGGCTACGGATTCACCAATTTTGAGCGATTCCGCCTCCGATGCCTTATCTGCTGGCATTTCTCTCCAACCGCTGCATAGTGATCCCAGGAGAGCCGCGGCCTTTTTGATGTCGGCGCAGGTGATACGCTAAGCTTTGACTTCAGCGGCTTTCTTGCCCTAGAGACTGGCATTGACGCTGGTATTGAATCAGCCTTTGCCTTTAGCAGCCTCGGCTTTGCGGTGTTTGGAGCAGCAGCTACGCCGATGCCAACGCTGCTCGATAGCTTAGTGGTATTAGCGACCCTTAGCACACCTGGCGAGAACGATATTTTTCAATTTCTGATCGAAGGCAACCCAGGCAGCATGAGTTTTAATCAGTTTTCTCGCCGGACCGGTAGCCTAGAGGAAGCGCTGATGCTTGAGTTTGGCGGTCGCTACAGCCGCACCTTCAGCGAGTTTACACAGGTTGGCCTATTGGAAACTAAAACGAGTACGGCTGAGGTAGAAGCAGTACCAACTCCTAGCCTGCTCTGGGGCATGATGGCCTCGGGCGGGCTATGGGTTTTTGGTAAACTGCGCAAGCGCCTTGAAGCTTCTTGAGACCACAATCTTGGCCACACTTATTAGGCGATGGTAACGGCGTCAGACAGGTACACATCCTGAATCAGGTGAAACAGCTTCACCCCTTCTTTGAAGTCGCGTTGGAAGGTCTTGCGGCCTGAAATTAGGCCCATGCCGCCGGCTCGCTTATTGATGACGGCGGTGCGCACGGCGTCGGCAAAGTCGCTGTCGCCGGAGCCGCCGCCGGAGTTAATTAGCCCCATGCGCCCGGCGTAGCAGTTGAGCACCTGGTAGCGAGTGAGGTCAATGGGGTGGTCGGTGGTGAGATCGCTATAGATGCGATCGTGGGTTTTGCCATAGGACTCGCCTAGGGCCTTTGCTACAGCTTCGTAGCCGTGGTTGGTTTCCGGCAGCTTTTGCTTAATAATATCGGCCTCAATGGTGACGCCTAGGTGGTTGGCCTGCCCCGTGAGGTCAGCCGCTAGGTGGTAGTCTTTGTCTTGCTTAAAGGCGCTGTTGCGCAGGTAGCACCACAGAATGGTGGCCATGCCCAGCTCGTGGGCCTGCTGAAAGGCAGCGCTGACTTCTTGGATTTGCCGGGTCGACTCTTCGGAGCCAAAGTAGATGGTGGCTCCTACTGCCGTAGCGCCTAGGTTCCAGGCCTGATCAACATCGGCGAACATGATTTGGTCGTAGTAGTTGGGAGCGGTGAGCAGCTCGCTGTGGTTGAGCTTGACGATGAAGGGAATTTTGTGGGCGTAGCGGCGCGATACGCTGCCCAGCACACCCAGGGTAGTGGCAACAGCATTGCAGCCGCCCGCGATCGCCAGCTCAACAATATTCTGAGGGTCAAAATAGATAGGGTTGGGTGCAAAGGACGCCCCGGCGGAGTGCTCGATACCCTGGTCGACCGGCAGAATGGAGAGATAGCCAGTGTTGGCCAGGCGACCGTGGCTGTAGAGCTGCTGCAGACTGCGCAGCACCTGGGGGCTGCGATCGCTCTGGGCAAAAATTCTATCCACCCAGTCTGGCCCCGGCAGGTGCAGCATCGACTTCGATACCTTAGCCTCGTAGTCGAGCAGCGTTTCAGCGTCGGCACCAAGCCAGTCGGCAATTGTGTTAGGGGATGATAGAGCAG
>JBARUP010000394.1:0-7657 GCA_049645805.1 Nodosilinea sp. | reverse complement strand
GGATAGAGGCAGGACAACGACTATACCTCTATATAGCAGCTTAGACCAGATATGGCACAAAGCTATTAACAGAAGGTTATTGTTTACGTAGGACGGCTGCTATCTGGCTCTACCGACCAGAGGCATCGAAGGCGTGCTCAATGTAGTCTTGCAGCACCAGGTAGCGACCGCTGATCAAAGCTATCTGGTGCGCCGGAGTAGGCAAGATTGGCAGTGTCCGGCTAGAGTGACGGCAGGCCACTAGCGCCACGTCAAAGCGGCAGGTAGCCTCCGTCCACTGGGGGTGCTGGAGCAGGTAAAGCTGTGCCGTTTTCCAAAGCTTGGCCTGTTTGGCGCGGGTAATTGCCATCAGACCGTAGGCATCCCAGTTGCCCTGACTGCGAGTTTTAACCTCTACAAAGGCAAGCTGGTCGCTGCCGCTAGCGGGCTTATAAGCCATCACTAAATCTAGTTCGCCCCAGCGACAGTTCCACTGGCGATCGCATAGCCGCCACCCCTGGGTTTGCAGCCAGTTAGCGACTAGGGTCTCTCCCAGGGTACCTAGCTCAGTTTTGCTTTCGGCGGTCATGGGTGACTTCAGAGTATCACTACCCTTAGTCTGCCCAAAATTAGTTCGGGTAGCTAAACCTCTCAACCCGGCTAGTGCCAAGCTCCGCCATCTGACCTAGAAAACCTAGGTCAGATGATGTTGGAACGTATATTGCTCCCGGCACAGCGCTTCAGAAATACACTGGAGTCTGTTTGGCCTGGGCCTGATCTCTAACGATAGTTGGTAAACTGAACGGCTATCGGCCATTCTTCCTGCTTTACTAGCTGCATGGCCTGCTGAAGGTCATCCTTAGACTTGCCCGTTACCCGCACCGCATCACCCTGGATGGATGCGGTTACCTTCTTAAGGTTGTCGCGAATAAGCTTAGTGACCTGCTTGGCCATATCCTGCTCAATGCCCTTCTTGAGGGAGACTGTCTGCCGCACACGGGTGCCGCTGGCGGCTTCTACGTCGCCGTACTCAAAAATCTTGAGGGAAAGACTGCGCTTAGCCGCCTTTTGATGCAGCAGATCTTTCACCGCATCTAGGGTCATGTCGCTAGCGGTCTCAATCGTGATGGTGCTATCACTCAGGTCAACGGAGGTGTTTGTATCCTTGAGGTCGTAGCGGCCGGATACATCTCGTCGGGTTTGATCAAGAGCGTTTACCAGCTCCTGACGATCAAAATCGCTGACGATATCAAAAGAAAAGCTGGAAGCCATAGGGCATTATTGGGTATCTGCGCACCAACAGACTACATCAAGGCAGACCGACAGCTCAAGAAATAGAGGGTAAAGGTGCTGATATTGGCTACGGCAAACATAAGCGATCGCCCAATCGGCAGGTTCAAGATGTAGGCGGCCGGGTACAGGGCGCGAGCGGTTAGATAGGCAACTGCCGCCCCTAGGGCTACCTCTGACTGCTGCTGAGTGATGTAGGCCATCAGAGCAGCTGGAGCGTACAGCGTTATAGACTCGAAGGCATTCTCGTGGGCCCAGGTAGCGCGCTGGGCGTAGGCGGGCAGCTTAGACAGCATGGCTCGCGGAGCCGCCTGGTCATAGCCCATCGCAAACCGCCCGTAGCCTACGACTAAAAAGGGCAAGTACACCAGCAGTGCCGCCATCCCGATGCTAACCAGAAAAAAGCCTGGCATAGACAGTAAAAACGCCATATATCACTCGCTAACGACTACCTTAAATTGGTCGGGTGACGACCTAATATAAACCGAGGCTGGAGCCTTGCTGGCATCACCCTGCCTCCGAATTTAGGTCGGTAGGGTAGGTCTAGACAACTCGACTTATCACGGCCCATCCAGAGCGTGCCCCTAGTCGAAATAGAACAGCGTCACAATTTTGCGCTGATCTTCCGCATCTTGACAGGTCTTGAGCAGAGTGTGACTGTCGTGAAAGGCAAAGCAAACCAGCTGCTGACAGCGGGAGATAATTTCTTGGTTGCACAGAGAGCTAGCATCGGCGAGAGACATGGCGTCGTTGGCGGGGTTCTCAACTAGATGCATGACCTGCTCTAGCTGCTCCTGCGATTCCCTCGGCTGACGGGCCATGCTCTGGGGCAAGATTACCGTCAGCAGGTTTGGATCAGCCTGCATGGCCCCCTTGATAGCGGCAGCATTAGTGCCGGTAGCTCCGGAGGTAATAATGCGGTTTCCCCCCAGGGCTAGGGCGTAGGTCATCAGCTCGATGAGCTGTTGATGCGTAATGGGTACATGTCGCGACCCCAAGATGGCCACTCGCTTAGACCCCGACTGTTGAATAGCCGCGAGTTCCTGCAAAAACGTGTCGACTTTAGCGGATTCGAGCGACGCTTCAATGGACTGACTCAAAGGCTGCACCGGATGCGAGAATAACGCGCTTCATTGTATCAGACGACGAGGATGAGGCTACACCGAAAACCGTTTATATGTTATCGACTTAGGTCGCCGATACGGGCAGCTTTAGGTCAAGCAGCTGCAGCAGCCGCTCTGTATCAAAATGAGACTCAATCAAATCTTGAATACATTGCACCTTGACAGGCTCGTGCAGGCGCACCTGACCGAATAGCTCGTCAATACGCTCTACGGTAGATAACGTGTCCGAGTCGACCGAAACAATGGGTACCTCTAGATCAGATGCCCGCTCCAAAATTTCCGGAGACGGGGGAATCTGACCCGTCAGCACCAGGCACTGGGTAGAGGTCTCTAGGGCGGCAAACTGAATATCGGTGCGATCGCCCCCGGTCACCACCGCCATGTTTGTAGCTTTACGGAAGTATCGTAGGGCCGAGTTCACGTTCATGGCCCCAATCGTTAGCGTTTCGACCATCAGGTCAAGGCGGTTGGGGGAGCAGAGCACCTCAGCGTTGAGGCGAGCTACAATTTCGCGCACTGTGATACTGCGCATGATTGGCGATCGCGGCAGCAGCGCCAGCACTGGAATTCCCTGGCTTTCTAGAAAGGGGCGGACCAGTTCAGCGCAGGCCCCAGCCGCATCGGTGGGTATATCGTTGATAACTACCCCAATCAGGCGAACCCCTAGCTGGGCTTTGGCTGCCAGCAGGCGATCGACTAGCAAAAGCGAATCATAGCGAGTAACCAGCAGTACCGCCGCGTCAATTTCTTCCGCAATGTGGGCTACAGAGAGACTCAGCAAAGTTCCCTCGGTCATACTGCCGGGACCTTCTAGCAGCAGCAGATCTTCGCCTCGGTGCTCGGTATAGCTCTGCAGACTGTAGTGAGGCGGGGCCTGATCATCAAGCGCTAAGCGACCTGATACCGCCGTCTCGGTCAGCGAAATAGACGGCGGATAAAAACGGGCCGGGGGCAGCCCCATAGTTTCGACAATGAAATCCAGATCGGGATCTGTTTCGTTGCTGCTGCTAGAGCTACCCATGGGTTTGCCAAACCCGATTTCCATACCCGCTGCCTGAAGCTGAAGCCCAACACCCAGCAAAACCGCCGACTTGCCACTGTAGGGCTCAGTTGAGCCAATCACCAAACGCTTTGCTAAACTGGGCACGCTGCAACTCCTCCATGGGGGCAAGGCACTATTGTCTGATCGCTGGACACTGCCGTTCAACGGTAGCCTGTCTCAAATTGATCAACGATGCCAGTAGGCACAGTACCACAATCATTCTGCCACTGTGGCAGCTGCGCCATCAGGCTCCGTAAAACCCCTCCTTTCGGTAGATACCCTTCGCAGCTCCTGTAGAGCGAGGTAGCTCAATCATCTAGCCGCAAGAGTTTTCGGTAAAAAGCCTGAGAGAAATCTGCCGGGCGCTTTTGCCGCAGCGCCACAATGACGTCAAATAAAAAATCCACAAATTCAAAGGTGGCCATGGTAATTTCGTAGCTCAACTCGCTATCGCCCTCAAACTGCATACGGCAGCGAGTTAAGTCGGCAGGCAGGACCGAGACGTTCCAGGTGGCCACAAATGCAATGCTGTCGCCTCCTTCAATCTGCCGCTCGCCCTCCAAGTTGCCCTGTTTATAAAGAGAAATGGCGTAGGGCAGTGCGTTGCGCTTGCTTCCCTGGTAGTAGGGCATGTAAACGCTGATCTCTTGCTTGCCTGCGGGCTGAATGGCCTCAAACGTCAAACTCATGGATCTGGCCTTTAGGACGAGTTCTAAACAATCATTTCTGGGTCATCGGGTCTAGCTGCTTAGGATACTAGATACCTGTCGGTTGACCGATGTTTCTTTGCACACAGCTAGCATTCCCCAGGACGAGGCTAAGAGCATCAGCGTAATTTTCCGGCAAAATCAGGGACGATAGACTTAGGCCGGGGGTGCGCTTAGGAGTAAGGTAGTTTCTCTAGGCGTGGCGACCTGGCTATTGTTTTTGTTGTGCTTCCTTACCTGAGTTCATGGCCGATATTCCTGAACGCTCCGCCGCTGGACGTTTCTTTACGCCCCTTGATGAACTAGAGATCGAAGATTTCCCAGGCTATTCTGGCCGTCGATCGAAAGCGGCTCTAACCCTGAGCGCGCTCTGGGGTGCCACCATTACGCTGCACTTGCTGTCCTGGGGCAGCTGGCTAGTGCTGGGGACAACGGCTGTCTTAGCCACCCATGCTCTTCGGATCTTGCTGACCCGGCCGTTGCCTACACCCGCCCCTCTGCCCTCAACCTTCTCCCCAACTGCACTAGATGACTGGCAGGCTTGGCCCTACGTCTCTCTACTGGTGGCCGCTAAAAACGAAGAAACCGTTATTGAGCCCCTGGTGGCGGCCCTGTGCCAGCTCGACTATCCTGCCTGCCGCTACGAGGTGTGGATTATTGACGACAACAGCACCGACGGTACGGCTCGCCGCCTGCAAACTCTGGCCGATCGCCATCCTCAGCTACGAGTGTTAAGGCGCAGCGCCGGGGCTAGCGGCGGTAAATCGGGGGCGCTCAACCAGGTGTGGCCTGACACAAAGGGCGACATTATTGGCGTTTTTGACGCCGATGCTCGGGTACCCAAGGATATGCTGCGCTGCATTGTGCCTCTGTTTGACCAGCCTGAAGTCGGCGCAGTACAAATGCAAAAGGCCATTGTCAATCGAGCTAGAAATCTTTGGACTCGGGGTCAGCAGGCCGAAATGGCACTCGACAGCTATTTTCAGCAGCAGCGTATTAGCCTCGGGGGTATTGGTGAGCTGCGGGGCAACGGTCAGTTTGTCCGCAGAACTGCCCTGACTCAGTGCGGCGGCTGGAATGAAGAAACGATTACTGACGATTTAGACTTAACTCTACGCCTGCACTTTGGCGGCTGGGAAATTCAGCTTTTGCTGCACCCTGCCGTGGGCGAAGAGGGGGTTGAGCAGTTCTCAAGCCTTTGGCACCAGCGCAATCGCTGGGCCGAAGGCGGCTACCAGCGCTACCTCGACTACTGGCGACTGATTGCCCAGCCCCGTCTGGCACCAGCCAAAACCTTCGATATGGCTGCTTTTTGGGTCATACAGTACGGATTACCGGCTGTGGCTCTGCCCGACTTCGCCATGGCGGTACTGCGACACCGCCTGCCGTTGTTCTTCCCGATCTCAAGCCTGGCTCTGATGCTGTCGATGGTCGGCATGTTTTGCGGACTGCGGCGCACCCGTCAGCAGTCGGTATGGGTGTGCGGGCTACAAACGCTGTGGGGCAATCTCTACATGCTGCACTGGCTGCTGGTAATTGCTACGATGGCAATGCGCTTGGCGGTGCGCCCCAAGCGGCTGCGCTGGGTTAAGACCACTCACCTGGGCAGCGAAGATGATATTCAGGCCGACTTGACTTAGAGACCCTTAGCTGAATGCTGGTCCAGCAGATCGGTACCAGACTGTTCTGCTGAGTTCAGCCTCTGCCGCAAGGACACTTTACGTTAGGTGCAATATCCTTAGGCCAGTTCTTTTGAGGTTGTTCTGCGATCGCACACCATGCCCTGGTTCGCTAAGATTGAGAAAGGCATTGTCAATAAAGCCAACTTCGATCGGTTTGTGCCCGCCCATGCGGCCTACGTCAAAGATCTGATCGCTCAGGGTCACAGGGCCAAGAGTGGTTACTGGGCCGAATATGGGGGTGGTATGCTGCTGTTTGAGGCTGGCTCAATGGACGAAGCCCGAGCTATTGTAGCCGCCGACCCGCTGATTCAAAACCGCTGCGTCGAGTATGAGCTGCACGAATGGCGTGTGGTGGTGGAATAGGAGAAAACACCGTGGCTGATTCGAGTGATGGATACAAGATTGTCAGCGATAACCGCCAGGCGCGTCATCAGTACGAGATTCTAGAAACCTACGAAGCGGGTCTAGAACTGATGGGTTCTGAGGTAAAGTCTATCCGCCAGGGCAGAGTCAACCTGCGCGATGGCTACGCTACGCTTAGGGATGGGGAACTGTGGCTGCACAACGTCCACATTTCTCCCTACACGATGACTAACAAAGCCTACAACCATGAGGCGACACGCACCCGCAAGCTGCTGCTGCACCGCGACGAAATTCGCAAGCTGATCGGCAAAGTTGAGCAGAAGGGGCTAACTCTAGTGCCGCTTAAGCTCTATCTCCAGCGGGGCTGGGTCAAGGCTACGATCGCCCTAGGCAAGGGTAAAAAGCTTCACGACAAGCGTGAAAGCCTCAAGCGCAAGCAGGAGAAGCGCGAAACCGAGCGCGCTCTGAGCGGCCGCGGCTGATCCTGGTGACCACGCCTAGATTTCTGTAGAAGCGAGAATTTAGGCAAAAAAATTCACTCTATACTTACTCCACCAAAGGTCTCGGCTTGCTTGCCTGCCTGGGCGGGGGCGGCTTTCTCAATCTGGCGGGCCTGCTGGTGATGGCGCTGAAAGTGGCTCATCCAGGCTTCTGGAGCGTTCATGGTCTCGCCGCCGTGCTGAGTGAGTCGCTTGCGCACCTGGCACAGCACCGGGGTATTGACGCAGGCTCCCGACACAATGACCTGCCCCTTGGTCAGCGAAGGCAGTTCCTGGAGCAGATCGCGTCCGGCGGCTTCGACCCCGTACTTGAGGCTGTCCTGGTCAACAGGATTGACAATGCGCATCAAAAACTGACTCATGCACTGGCTTAGCACGTCGGAATCAAGCTTGCCGGGGCGCTGTGTAATTAGGCCTACCCCCATGCCGAACTTGCGACCCTCGCTGAGAATAGTGCGTAAAATCTGCTTGCAGCGGGCGGGCTCGTGGGCTGGGGCAAACCGGTGGGCCTCTTCAATCAGAATAAATACCGGGTAGGGCAGGTAGTTTTCGTCTTCGGCAGTAATCTTATCTTTAGCGGTGTTCATGCGGGCCTGATAGCTCTGGCGCAGCACTGCCGCACAGATCACCTGCTGCTCCTCCTGGCTGATCTCGTTCATCTGCAGCACGGTAACCTGACCTGGGGTAAAGAGATCCTTGGGCGCTAGGTGCTGCACCCGATGGAAATACTCTGAGCGCTCCAGCTTGCCCAGCTTCCACTCTAGGGCAGGCGCAGAAGATCCGGTTTTCTCGTTGCCCTCATCGTCGGTGGTGCGGTCTGATTCGTAGCAGGCGGAGATCAAGTCCTGTACGTCCCAGCGGTGCTCGCCAAACTTGTGCTTACCCAGCAGGCTAAAGGCTTTATTGAGGATGGCCTGCTGGCGATCGCTCATATCCGGCAGCAGAGTAAGAATGTCGTAGTAGTCGAGCG
>JBARUP010000393.1:0-2032 GCA_049645805.1 Nodosilinea sp. | reverse complement strand
GGTCTAGATCTGGCTCTGCGTCACGATAATGAGCAAGGTTTTGATGCTGGTTCATAGTTCTGAAGTGAGGGAATGAGGTCAATGCCCCTCTTCAACACGGTTACGATTCGCACCCCCGAAAGCGTTGAGCTGGAGTTTGTGCTGGCCGGAGTCGGCAGTCGCGCCGTAGCGCTCTCCCTCGACTACCTGTGCCTAGGAGCAGGACTGCTGGGGCTGACCCTTTTCTACAGCTTTTTGATTGTACGACTGGCAGCCATAGAGTCTATTTTGTCGATTCCGAGTGCGCGCATACAGCTGTGGGTCACGGCGATCGCAGCCGTCCTTGCCTTTGCCTTGTACATCGGCTATTTTGCCCTGGTTGAAACCTGGTGGTATGGTCAAACTCCCGGCAAGCGCTACGCCAAAATTCGCGTTATCCGCGACGATGGTCAGCCTGAGCGTCTGCCCCAGGCAACGCTGCGATCGCTGCTGCGCCCCGTCGACGATGTCTTATTCATCGGATTCTTCTGCATTCTGCTCAGCAAAACTGAGAAGCGCGTGGGTGACTGGCTAGCCGGTACCCTGGTCGTGCAGACCGATCCAGGTGCCAACAGCAGGATTCAGATAGCTGAGCGATCGCAGGCAATTGGCAAAGACCTGCTAGCTCTAGTCGACATTACACGCCTTTCCCCCGATGACTTTGCCACAGTCCGCGAGTTCTTGCAGCGGCGGCGGGCCATGACTCCTAAGGCCAAAGCCCTAGTCAGCGACCAGCTCGCCCGACATTTCAAAAATCGGCTGGCTCTAGAAACGCTGCCCGCTGAGATGACAAACGATAGCTTTTTAGAAGCCCTCTACTCGGCTTATCAGCACAAAGCGTCCACGGCCTGAGTCCTTGCTTGGCTTCAGCCGCACAGCTCTCAGGTATAGGCAATGCTTAGAAACGCGTGAAGCTTAGCGTCTGCTCACAATCGGGCTGTTATGCTTCGCAAAGCAGGTATGTTAATCAACTCTTACTCTCGGGCTCGGCTATGTTCTTCGACCCCATTTACCTTCTGCTGGTTGCTGTCCCCACGGCTGTACTAACCTTTTGGGCTCAGAACCGAGTTAAAAGCACTTACAGAAAGTACTCCAGGATTCAGTCCACCATGGGCATGACCGGAGCCCAGGTAGCTCAAACCATTCTGACGAAGAAAGGCGTGCGCGGCGTCAAGGTCGAGCCCATAGCTGGCGAACTTACCGACCACTACGACCCCGGTGCCAAAGCCGTGCGGCTCTCCCAGGGCATCTACGGATCGGAGTCGCTGTCGGCAGCAGCGGTAGCGGCCCACGAGTGTGGTCACGTGCTGCAGGATGTGGAAGGCTACAAATTTATGAATCTGCGAGCAGCCCTAGTGCCAGTCATAAACTTGGGTTCTCGACTTGGCCCCATGTTGATCATGGCCGGACTAATCTTCAACCTTTTGAACGTGGCCTGGCTGGGAGTAGTTTCCTTTGCGTCGGTGCTGCTGTTCCACGTGGTTACCCTGCCGGTTGAGCTTGATGCCTCACGCCGCGCCCTCAGGCTAGTCGATGAGCTAGGCATTCTCCAGGGCGAAGAGAAAAAAGGAGCCCAGGCCGTACTCAGCGCTGCGGCCCTTACCTATTTGGCTACCGCGTTTACCGCCTTTTTAAACCTGCTGTACTACATAGTTTTAATCAACCGTCGCCGCTGAAACCCGTGTAGTTGTGAACGTGACTCGTACGCTTCATGCGACCCTGCATCTAGGCAAACGCTGAGGCCTGCGGTGAACTGTCCTGGGTAGATGGTTTATCCTAGACCAAGCCCGCTTCTACGTCCGGGCCTTGTTTATCCAGAATCAGGTGCCCATGAAAATTGCAATTACTGGAGCCACAGGTTTTGTCGGCAGCCGCCTGGTAGAACGGCTCCAGGCCGATGGTCACAGCGTTGTAGCACTGACTCGCAGCGTTGATCATGGTCGCCAGGTGTTTCCCCAGGCAAATTTTCCGAAGGTTGAGGTAGTCGGCTATAGCCCGCTCGAATCGGGTAAGT
>JBARUP010000392.1:0-4182 GCA_049645805.1 Nodosilinea sp. | reverse complement strand
CTGCAACGTCGCGTACGTTCTAGCTAGAAGAGATGAAGACTGATTTATTTTAGGCTTTGATATGCCAACGTTGACTTGGCATAGGTATATATTGCGTACCTTTACTTAATAGATTCTCTTTGGCCTGAGGATTTGACTTGGCTGTCGCCTCGTTTCTCCCATCTGCTTTATAAACTTAAAAGGTTCTTCCAAGTCTGCGGCTAGAGCTGCATGCAGGGTACGTTTTTCCCTATCAAAGGGGCCAAAACCCTTGTTGAGTTAGTGTAAGCTCGCTGCTAGATCTTATTTGCATGTCCTCTATGAGAGTTTCCGTTCTGGATGGTTTTTTGAAGCCTGAAACCTGATATGACATATCACCAGGTATCCAGAAGATCGGGACATAGTGATTGGACCGAAACTTATACATCATTCTATTCGTCAACTACTAAGGCACTTTACGAGAAACAAGTCTTTAGTTTGATAGGGTAGCAACTTGTCTTACCTAAGAATCGAAGCCAAGGTATAAAAGGCTACCTATCTTCACGCTTCGATTTGTTTTCATGCTAGTGCGTCTCAGCGTTAGCTTCTATATTCCTTGGGTATTCTTGGCAAATGACTTCATAGGTTTGACGTAGCTGACGAAAAAGTAGCTTCGATAACGCGGAGGAAATGACCAGAAGAGACGTAGCGACTAGACGGATTCTCCAGGGCATTTGTCCAAGCCGGTTTCCCGTCTACTGAAGCTTTAGAAAAATGATGACGGTTCTCCATAGCGCTGTACAGCAGCTGCATTACACAACCGTCATCATTATTAAGACAGTGCCAGACAACCCCACAGCGATTACACCCTACTGCTTCTATGAGATATGCTGGCCAAAAGGGGCTACGCATCTCCATTAAGTACAAGATAGGTAGTCTACGAGTCTTAGGCTCAATTTATAGCTCTACCACTCATTCACTAGCAAGGAAACCTAGGCAGTCATCCCTCATCGTGTTTACAAATCAGAGATCCCAGAAGGGTTGCGGATCTGTAACTGTGTTGAGAGCAAGCTGATCCTCTTCCTTAGTACTTCACTGGACAGATAGATATTTTCAGGCGTATTTCATTTTATATCCGTCTATGACTAACAAGACATACCAAAACTATGTAGAAGAGATCGACCTGCAGCGCTACTGGCTAGTGCTCAAGCGTCGCTGGTTGCCCGCAACTCTTGTACTTGGCACCTGTATAGCCGGTTCTACCCTCTTTGCCTTGACTCGCGACACTTCCTACGGTGCAGACGGTACGATATTAGTCAGACCGGACCTAACGCCGACACTAACAGGAGTTGGAACCGATATTAGAGAGTTACCTCTCTCAATCAATAATTTACAGAACCAGCGTTCCGTCGTGAAGTCAACTGCAGTTATGCAGTCTGCTATCGATAAATTAGATCTGACAGACGACGAGGGTCTCCCCATGAACCCTGCTGCGTTAAGCACTCAAATTAAAGTCGAACCTGCAGAAGAAGCAGATGTTTTAGAAATTTCCTATAGCTCAGGTGATCCTCAGGAAGCTGCGAGCATTGTAAACGCAGTAATGGATGCGTACTTAGAGAGAGACATCCTGAGCAATCGACTGAGAGCATCTACAGCTCGGGAGTTTATTGAAAGACAGTTACCCAGTGCTGAAGCTGATCTAGATCGTGCTGCAGCAGCGCTGCAGCAGTTCAAGGATAACAACGGCATTGTGGTTCTTGAAGACGAAGCTATAGTCGCCGTGACTGGAATATCTGCTCTAGACACACAAATCCGTGATATATCTTCGAGTCTCGCTAGCGCTAATACCCAGGTAAGTGAGTTACAGAACCAGCTATCTATTCCGCTAGAACAAGCCAAGCGTATTGAGGCTTTAAGTCAGTCTACAGCAGTTCAACAAGCGCTGAACGATCTGCAGGTAGCCCAAGCTGAGTTGGCAAGCCAGCGCAGCTTATACCGAGAAACTCACCCTGCGGTTATGAATTTGGAGCGTGAGGTAGAGTCATTAGAGAGTCTCTTGAGGGAGAGGGTAGAAGATATCTCAGGATCATCTTCTTTCTCTAGTCTTGATAATCTTCAAATGAGCCCTTTAGATCAGCAGCTCACAACAGAGTTAGCTACAGCACAGGTTAATCGCTCCAGCCTTGCTAGTCAGCTTCAGGATCTAGTCGAATCGCGAAATAGCTACGCTGGTAGAATACAAGCCTTTCCTGCCCTAGAAAAGCGTCAGCTCGAGTTAACGCAGCGACTTAAATCAGCTCAGCTAAACTACGATAATCTTCTGGCTGCTTTTCAAGACACGCAGCTGGCTGAGAACCAAACCGTTGGTAGTGCTGAGATTCTAGAAAGGGCGGAACCAGCAGACGGCGCTGGTAGCTTGCTTATCCCAGCACTAGTGGCTGGAACCTTTTTGGGCAGCCTCTTAGGCATTGCCTGTGCATTTTTCTTAGACTTAGTTGACAAGTCGGTAAAGACAGCCAAAGACGGCGAGATGCTACTTGGATACACTTTATTAGGCTTAATACCCAAGTTCAAAACCAGAACAGGTACTGAAAGTTCAGCGACGTATTTAGCAGGCAGGCTAGGCACGCCTAGTTTTTCTGCCTACGTGCCTGCTCTAGATCGAGAACAGCCTCTAGTCTCCGCTGCTTTTCAGATGCTTCAGGCCAATCTAAAATTCACTAGCTCAGATACCTCTCATCGCATCATCACTGTCACGAGTTCAGTTGCAGAGGAAGGTAAGTCTGAAGTGTCAGCTAACTTAGCGGCGACTTTAGCGCACTCAGGTAGAAAAGTCTTGCTGATTGATGCCGATCTCAGATCCCCATCTCAACACCACATCTGGGATGTAATCAATCGGGCTGGACTAAGTCAAGTTCTGATCAGAGAAGAAACCCAGCAAGATGTGATTCATCAAATATTCGAGAACCTCACTCTTATAACAGCTGGTGCTCTGCCTCCTAATCCTTTAGCTATCCTTGACTCTGAACGTATGGGAGATTTGCTTCAGCAACTGAAGCGACAATACGACTACATCATAATTGACACCCCTCCTTTACTAGGAGCCGCTGATGCAGCTGTGATGGGGCGGATGTCTGATGGTGTATTGCTAGTACTAAGACCAAGGAAAGTAGATTCCTCTAATGCTCTGGCAGCCAAGTCGTTCTTGGAACGCTCCCAGGCTAATGTATTGGGGGTCGTCGCCAATGGAGTTGATATCAACAACGAACATGGCGATTATGTCTCTCGTATCAAGGCGGGCGACTACGGCAAAATGCCTCTCTTAGAAACCCAATCAATGGTTCGCTAAATTTATTCTTTAATATTATGAAGCTAGATAAACGTTCTATTGCACTAATTTCAATTTCAGCTGCTATAGTCCACAACTTTCTATGGACTACAGCACGTGTGGAAGCTCAGCAGAGTGTTGATTTCAATGCTCCGGTAGTTGAACTAACAGGCCCTCAGACTCCCGGAAGCTACATTTTAGGTGCTGGTGATCAAGTTGCAATAGTAGTCTTTGGGTACGATGAGTTTACAGGGGCACGGGTGGTTCTACCTGATGGCACGATGCCATTCCCATTCCTAGGCTCCATCCAGGCTGCTGGAAAAACGGTTGATATGCTGTCTAACGAAATTACTCAAGGTCTGAATACTTATTTAGTTAATCCAGTAGTTAACGTGAGCTTAACAGCTTTGCGCCCGGTAGTAGTAGACGTGGCGGGCGAAGTTTATCGTCCTGGTCCTGTTCAGTTAAGTAGTTTGACTACGGTTGAAACGCAGCTTAACGTTGACTCCAGAATTACCCAAGCTACTACGACACCAACTTTGTCTTCAGCTCTAGTATCTGCTGGAGGGATACGGCGCACTGCTGACATCCGATCAGTCATTGTTAGGCGGCAGTTACCAAGTGGCGAAGTCCGAGACCTTTCCGTTAATTTGTGGGATGCTATTTCCAATGCTGGCCAGGGTAATAATCTAGTACTTAGAGACGGAGACGCTATCTTTGTGCCGAAAGCGCTAGCAGATGCAGAGATTGATCCTGCCCTAGTGGCTAGCTCGAGTATTGCCCCAGACAACGTTCGGGTACGCGTCATTGGAGATGGCGTGGTTAATCCAGGAGAAGTACAGGTTCAGCCCAACAGTTCAGTAGCGGGAGCGATCGCGGCTGCGGGAGGCCCTAAC
>JBARUP010000391.1:0-8830 GCA_049645805.1 Nodosilinea sp. | reverse complement strand
ACCTAGTACAGCAAAGCGGTACTGGCGCACCATCACTAGCTCGCCGTTAGCGGTCACAGGCACCGCCAGGGCACCGCCAGGATGGCGGATACATTCCCAATCGCCTTCAGCTTTGTTGGGCAGTCGCAGTCGGTTAACCTCAAAGTTGAACTTACGACCCTCATAGAACAGGCGCTGCTTCAGCAGCTGAGGTGGCTCTTGACCAAGAGACATAGTTGACGACTTCGAAAGGGCACAGCTGATCAACCTATTGTAGCGAGATCGAGTTATGTAGTTTAGCGATGAGAGATAGTACCAATGCGCGTTACACCAGCGGAACCAACCGCGTTACAGAGGCTCTTGACGGACTGACCACTTACGGGGTCGCGCCAGTCAGGGGCCACTTCAGACAAAGGGACTAGTACAAAGGCACGCTCTCGCAGTCTAGGATGAGGAATGTGTAAGTTCGAATCAGTAAGACATGCTTGGCCATAGAAGATAAGGTCTAGATCAAGGGTACGAGGTCCCCATCGTTGTCGACGCACGCGGCCGAAGGTTTGTTCAATATGTAGAAGCCGTCGGAGTAAGTACTGGGGCGATAAAGTGGTGTTGACTACAGCGCAGGCGTTTAGGATATCAGGCTGGACTGGGCCGATAGCTACGGTTTGATAAACGCTAGACTGAGCGACCAGCTCTACTGTAGATGGGGAATGGATAGCAACTAGGGCAGCCTGAAGAATGTTCCAAGAGTTTCCTAAGTTACTCCCCAAGGCGATCGCGCAAGGTACTGTAGTCATGGCTCTGCTAGCCCAGATGAGTGCGGAGACGGGTTACTAGCTGGGCAGCGGGTAAGACTCCTTCGATGCGATCGGCTGGCTGCCCAGCTTTAAACAGGACGAGGGTAGGCAAAGCCGTCACCTGGTGCTGAGAAGCAATTTGAGGGTACTTATCGGTATCGATTTTAACGATTTGGAGATGACCTTTGAGTTCTTTACTGACGTCGGCAAGAATATTCGCCATCATCTGGCAGGGACCACACCAAGTAGCATAGAAGTCAACTAGGACAGGGCTTTTGGCCTCTGCCAAAAGGTTTTCAAAGCTTTGAAACTGCTGCTTGACGGCCATTAGATGCTCCTTGGGAAATGCTCGTTGCCTGAGCCAGAGTACGGTTTACTTTTTTAGCACGATCTATGAGACTAGGCTACTACTTCGAGGCCTGATCGTGTTTTGGTATGCCGGTGCTACGTACCTCATATTGGCTAGGCTATATCCAGTCAATATGAGGTACGTAGTTCTCCCAGAGTCGTACTGCACATTTCTGTGACTTTTCTTAAGGAGCCAGCTGACGCAGAAAGCTATCAATAACAGTAGACACCTTCTCAGCCCAGTCTTCTTGAGCGTAGTGGCCCACTTCGTGTAGGGTTTGGAGCTCGCCATTGGGAAGGCTCTGGACGGCGGTCTCGGCCAGACTAACCGGTAGCCAGGGATCACTTAAGCCCCACAGTGCTAGCGTAGGATGCTCCCACGCCGGCAGGCCAGTGGCGATCGCTTCGCTAACTTCGTCTACAGCCATCTGCCGCACTGTAGTCATCAGCGCCCGGCCTACGTCTGAGCTTTTGAGGAAGGGGCGTCGATAGACGTCTAAATCTGCATCATCGATCTGATAGGGACCTCCACCTTCTAGGGTTCGATCGACTAATAGAGGATCCTGGGTAATCATATCCCCGGCTAGGGGTAGACCCATCTGGCGAATCTTCCAGGGCAGTTTGGCGCCTCGGCTAATGGGAGCGTTTATCATCACGAGGCGATCGACCCGCTCAGGGTGCTGTAAAGCATACTGAATGCCGACCGAGCCCAAAAACCCTTGGGCAACTAAGTGCACTTGGGTAAGCTCTAGAGCATCGAGGAAGGCACCTAAGGCATCAGCAAAGGCCGCAGAGGTATAGGCAAAGTCGCGACGATCGGGCTTATCTGAAAAGCCGTGGCCGATCCAGTCGGGGGCGATGGTGCGGAATCCTTGCTGCGCCAGCACGGGCATTACCTGACGCCAGCTGTAGCTCTGAGACACTAAGCCATGCAGCAAGAGTACCGGCAGGCGGGACGAGGTACCGATGGGAATGTGCTCTCGATAAAACCAGGTCAGACCGCTGGCTGATACGGTGCGCTCTGCGATCGCGGTACTCTGCTCCATAACCTTATTCCTCCCTTGATCCATCGAGCTTACTGCTCTACCTTCACAGAAAGCAAGGACACCCAGTAGTAGGTGCCGCAGCGCAGCCAGGCCATTCTCACCAACGATAAGCGCGGCCGCAAGGTTCAACCGCCCTAGCAGTGAAGTGGCTACAGTAATAGAAATAAACGCCGACATCGAGACCAACCGCACCGTCTTGATACACCCGCTGAACGCAACTACAGGTAGTAATGAACTGGCAAGAGGTATCTGGCAACTGGATTTTAGTACCCCCCAACCCCACGGCGATCGTGCACTTTCTAGGGGGAGCCTTTGTGGCCGCAGCCCCCAGCGTGACGTATCAATGGCTGCTCGAAAACCTGGCTCGACAGGGCTACGTGATAGTAGCGACCCCTTTTATCAACACCTTTGACCATACTGCCATTGCTCAGGAGGTGCTGATTACCTTTGATCAGGCTATGCGGTATCTCGACAAGCGGGCGCTGGCGGACGCTAGTTACCTACCTATTTACGGACTTGGGCACAGCATGGGCTGTAAGGTGCATCTATTAATAAATTCTCTCTGGGACGTTGAGCGGGCCGGTAATATATATATGAGCTTTAACAATTATCCGGCTCGGCGCTCGATTCCGTTTTTGGAGCAGGCGGCGCAGTTCAGTCCGGCTTTTAACGTTGAGTTTACTCCCGACCCCGAAACCACTCTAGCTCTGGTGCGCGATCGCTACCCAGTACCCCGCAACCTGCTGATTAAGTTTCGCAGCGACACCATTGACCAAACTCGTCCCCTATCAGAGGTATTGGTGAAGCGCTTTGCTGAGCTGACCACCGTCCGAATTCTTCAGGGCTCTCACACCACCCCCATAGCGCAAGAATTTGGCTGGCAGCCAGGCACGACGTTCAGTCCCCTCGACGCGCTGGGACAGTTTGTGCGGCAGGAATTTTATCGAGACCTGAACCGTCTACGCCGCGACCTGTTGACCTGGCTAAGTACACCGCCCTCCTAGTCAGTGTTTAGGCTCTGTAGCGAAGTTTAGATTAGATGTGAAGCTCTTTGCCCCAGCGCTTCTGACAAGGTAGGCTTCGGCCTATGATGCAGAGGTGAGCGCTCTAGCCATAGCCTGTTTTGACCTACCAGCACACCAGCCAGATTGAAACCCATACTGACCCCAAGGAACTGAAGTCGGTTCTGACGTGGTTTGATCAGTTTCAGTCTTCTCCTATTCCACACAATGTTTGGCTTCAGTGCCAGCTCGCCCTGATTGAAGGGTTTACTAACGCTGTGCGCCATGCTCATGCTGGGCTACCTATGGCCACTCCTGTTCATATTGAAGTAGCCGTCAGCGATCGCGCCATTGACATTCGCATTTGGGATCAGGGCGTTGGCTTCGATTTGGCCCTGGTGCTGCGAAATAAAATTACCGCTAACAATCCTGACTCGGAAGGGGGTCGGGGACTGAAAATCATGTATCTAGTAGCCGATCGCTTAACCTACGAACCCACCCCTGGTCAAGGCAACTGCCTGCACCTACACAAGACCTTTGCTCTGTAGATTAGGAGCAGCGCCCACGAGGTAATTTATGGCGATATTATCCATAGCGATTAGCCTAGCGGCCCCGGCGGCAGCGAGATGGCTGCTGGGCGGGCTGCTGAATACAGTTTTGCTCGCGATCGCTTGGGCATTACCCAAAAAGCTGCTCACCCCGGCTGGCTATCTCCACGCCTGGGCGCTAGGAGTCATTGTTTGGGGCTGTCTGGGCTGGCGCGGCTACGTGGTGATGATGGCCTACTTTGTGGCTGGATCAGCGGTAACTCGATTAGGAAAGCAGCGGAAAGAAGCCGCAGGCATTGCCGAGGGGAGAGCAGGGGTAAGAGGCCCAGAGAATGTCTGGGGCTCAGCCCTAGCTGCGGCGATTTGCGCGATCGCGATCGCAGTCCTAAGTGCGGTATCCCCAGCGTCTAGTCAGCAGCTGTGGATACCGCTGCTAGCTTTGGCCTATGTCAGCAGCCTCAGCACCAAGCTCTCCGACACCACCGCTAGCGAGGTAGGCAAAGCCTATGGGCGACATACCTTTCTCATCACCTCCCTCAAGCCTGTGCCTGCTGGAACTGAAGGTGCCGTTAGTCTCGAGGGTACCTTAGCCGGAGTGGCTGGGTCAGCGATTATGGCGCTGGTAGGCTGGGGGGTAGGACTAATTAGCCCTCTAGGAATAGGCCTTTGCTTAGCAGCTGCATTTCTGGCTACCACCCTAGAAAGCCTAATCGGCGCTACCCTCCAGCCGCAGGTTTCCTGGCTGACCAATGAAGTAGTCAACGGCATTAATACGTCTACAGGTGCCGTTGTGGGGCTGCTGCTGGGTTTAGCCCTAGCCTAGACTTGAACTGGGGTTTACTCAGGCTGAAGTCTATTGGCTCAAGATACTGCAGAGGCACCGATTGAGTTTACCTAGAGATTTGACTCGGCTTTGACTCGGCTTTGAAGCAGATACGTATTTAGAGTTCTACGACCAAAATTCAAAATACCTTAGAACCGGTGCTGAAGCACTGTGTTAAGGATTTGACACAATTCTTGATCCTGCCTATTAACTTCCATTCTCAACTGGTCTACAATGATCCCAACAGCAGCACAGCATTTTGATTGTTCTTTAAGCGTTACAGCTGTCGTTGGGTTCCGACCGGGTACCCTAGATTGTTAGCTAAGCTCCTTTTATATAGTCAATGCCCAATGTCTGTTGGCAAAGCCGCGTTTAAAGCAGCAGTACTTGAGTCTGAACTGCCTGTACTTGTTCATTTTTGGGCTCCTTGGTGCGGGCTCTGCAAGTTGATCATGCCAGTTTTGCAGGGCTTTCAGACCGAATGGAAAGACCAGATACAGCTTGTTGACATCAATGCTGACGAAAATCTACAGCTAGCTAATACCTACCGTCTTTCCAATCTGCCTACCCTACTGCTGTTTGACCAGGGTGAAGTCCAGCACCGCATCGAGTCGTTTCGCGGCAAGGAAGACTTACGGCTGGTACTAGACACCCTGATGCGCAAACGAGAGCTCATCTATGACATCCCCCGTTTGGTCCGCATTTATCCTTAGACATCCTGGCTAAGGCTTTACATCTCTATCTAAATTTTCTAAGAACCTCTGACAGCGTTCTGGTCTAATGCATTTGGGCGTAGGTATGCCTCCAGCAGTAGATCATTGTCTAAGGTACGCCAAGTAGTGCGTTCTAAAGCCAGAGCTTGGTCCATGTGCTGAATGCCCAGTTCGCCAACTGGGCCTGGAGCGTTGGGGCCGCCTACCAGCTTAGGGGCTATAAACGCCCATAGCTTATCTATCACGCCATCTTGGAGTGCGGCGGCAGATAGCTGTCCGCCGCACTCCCACAGTACTGCGGCACAGCCTCGCTGATAGAGCTGCTCGGTAACTAGCTTAGGAGTCAGCTCGGGCAGTACAGCTACTTCTACCCCTTGATCGGTCAACGACTTTTGTCGCTCTGAGTCAGCTTTCAAGGAGGTGAAAACAACCGTCGAGACATCTTTGGTCTGCCACAAGTTGGCCTGGGAAGGAAGGTTGAGGCGATGGCTCATTACCACTCGAAGCGGATTGTGGCGACTGTGACCGTGGCTAGTGAGCTGAGGGTCGTCGCGGCGGACAGTATTACCTCCGACGACCACCGCATCACAGGCAGACCGCAGCTGATGGACGGCAGCGCGCGCCTTAGGGCCGGTAATCCAGGTGCTGTGGCCGCCAGTGGCGGCGATTTTACCGTCTAGGGTCATGGCGTACTTCAGAATCCCTAGGGGGCGATGGCGGGTTACGCGCTGAACAAAGGCTTCGTTCAGATGCTGGCAGTCGGCTTCCTCTATGCCTACCTCGACCTCAATACCGGCCTGTCGCAGGCGCTCAATGCCTGCCCCCGATACCCGAGAGTCGGGATCGACCATGCCCACAACTACTCGCCTGATGCCAGCTTGAATTACGGCCTCGGTACATGGGGGAGTGCGGCCGGTGTGGTTACAGGGCTCCAGATTCACGTAGAGCGTTGCTCCTCTCGCACTGTCCCCCGCCTGGCTCAGAGCAAATATCTCGGCATGGGGCTGCCCAGCACCTGGGTGAAAGCCTTCTCCCACAACTATGCTCTGGTTGACCACAACGCAGCCAACCATCGGATTAGGGGCAGTTTGGCCAAGTGCTAAGCTGGCTAGCTCTAAACAGCGGCGCATCCATCGGATCTTAGGGTTTTGAGAAGAGAGGGCTAAACTTTCTGGGGTAGAAGGAAGACTGGGTAAATCAGTCAAAGTAATCTCCTAGACCGGTAATGTTGTAAGTAATTATGGGGCCTATACTAACCACAGCGGAACGTCGCAGCCTCCGGTGCAGTCATAGGGTAGGGTAAACTAGGCCCTATCTACTAGGTGAGTGTGAGCGAGTGAGCGTAATTCCTCCTATTGATCTTACGGAGCAGTTTCGAACAATTCAATCTGATGTAAATGCTGCGGTGGCTGATGTGTTGGCCTCTGGACAATACATCAATGGTCCTGTTGTTGAAACCTTTGCCCGGGCGTTTGGCGACTACGTAGGTACAGACCACACAGTGCTCTGTAATTCTGGTACAGACGCGCTTTACCTGGCGCTACGAGCTTTGAAGATTGGTCCTGGCGATGAGGTCATCACCTCACCTTTCACATTTATTGCAACGGCAGAGGCTATCAGCGCAGTGGGGGCCACGCCGGTATTTGTAGATATCGACCCCGATACGTTTAATTTAGACGTAGCCAAAATTGAGGCGGCAATTGGCGATCGCAGCCGAGCAATTATGCCCGTGCACCTATTTGGTCAGCCCGTCGACATGGGGGCAGTAATGGATCTAGCTGCCCGCTACGATCTAGCCGTGATTGAGGATTGTGCCCAGGCCACTGGGGCTGAGTGGATGGGGCAGCGGGTAGGCCGCATTGGGCACATCGGCTGTTTCAGCTTTTTCCCAACCAAGAATTTAGGAGGCTGCGGTGACGGCGGCGCACTTACGACCAATGACGAAAGCCTAGCCGCTGCCGCTCGCATGGTGGGAGAGCATGGTAGCCAGGTTAAGTACCACCACGAGGTGATTGGCATAAACAGCCGCCTAGACTCAGTTCAGGCCGCCATTCTAACTATTAAACTTCGCCACCTCGACAGCTGGAATCAGCAGCGGGGACAGGTCGCCGATCGCTATCACAACCTGCTAAGCCCGGTTGAAGAAGTCCTGCGCCCTCAGCCGGTAACCTTTGGTCGCTCAGTTTGGAACCAGTACACCCTGCTCCTGCCCCAGGCCTCGGCTGAGGGGCAGGAGCGCAATCGGGTGCAGCAGATAATACGCGAAGCAGGGGTCATCTGTATGGTTTATTACCCTATACCCCTGCACCTACAGCCCGTCTATCGTCATCTGGGCTATCAACCTGGCGATTTGCCGCAGGCCGAAGCCGTGGCTCATCAAGTACTGTCGCTACCTATGTTTCCAGAGCTCGAAGAGGTTGCTCAGATTCAGGTAGTACAGCGACTAAAAGACGCCCTGGCGCAGGTAGGGCTAAAAACCGCTCAGTACTGTTAAACCTAGGTTTCAGGCTTGTAGTCCGGTGCTAGGCAATCCCTTTACTGAGCCGGGTCGATCTTGAAGCGACCAAAATTGTTTGTAGTTTTCTATACTATATTTAAAGCAGATGAAGCGAAGAGGCAGTTGACGCAGTGGCAGCGATAGATCCAGCTTTATTGGGCACTTACGACGCAGCGGCGATCGCACGCCATTTCCGCTGGCGACTGGGCACTTTGGGCTGGCGAGTCTCACAAATCTTGTGGTGGCTGGGCACGTTTGTGCTAGGCCTACAGATGGATCGCTGGTTCAATCAAGAAGCTAAGAATCGTTTACGTCGGGCGACCCAGCTGCGTCAGGTACTCACAAATCTAGGCCCAACGTTCATCAAAGTGGGTCAGGCCCTCTCAACTCGGCCTGACCTAGTGCGTCAGGATTTTCTCGATGAGCTCACTAAGCTGCAAGACCAGCTGCCGCCTTTTCCCACCACCGAAGCGATGGCCATTATCGAGGCCGAGCTAGACTACAGCCCTAAAGAAATTTTTAGTTCGCTGTCGCCTTTACCTGTTGCGGCTGCGAGCCTTGGTCAGGTGTATCGGGGGCGCTTGTTTTCCGGTGAAGAGGTGGCCGTTAAGGTGCAGCGACCAAGCCTGCGCCCGGTTCTGTGCCGTGACCTTTACCTAATGCGCTGGGCGGCTAGCTGGCTAGGGCTGTTTTTGCCCCTGAACTTGGGCCACGACCTAACGCTGATTGTCGATGAGTTTGGCACCAAGCTGTTTGAGGAAATTGATTACATCAACGAGGGCCGCAACGCCGAGCGGTTTGCTGCTAACTTCGAAGGCGATATCACCGTCAAGGTACCCATTATTTACTGGCCTTACTGTGGCCAGCGGGTACTTACTCTGGAGTGGATTGACGGTTGTAAACTTACCGATATGGGGGCGCTTCAGAGGTATAACCTCAACCCTGACCAGCTGATTCAAATTGGTGTCACTGCCGGTCTACGTCAGCTGCTGGAGTTTGGCTTTTTCCATGCCGACCCTCACCCCGGCAATCTATTTGCCTTAGCCGATGGTCGTATGGCCTACATTGACTTTGGCAT
>JBARUP010000390.1:0-3482 GCA_049645805.1 Nodosilinea sp. | reverse complement strand
CTGGGGGGCCGCGAGCGCATTGATGCCGCTGCTTTATGGATGAACGAAGGAGCCAACGCTCGCGATATTGAGAAGCGGCTGCGGGCCGGGGATGGTGGCCAATGATCGGCTCCCCTAGCCCCAGGGTCGAACCAGAGTCTTCTCAGCCCTGCCTCAAGGAAACAGTACAGACTTTCTTTCAGGCGGTGGCCTGGGACGGGCAGGTGATAACGGCGGCTTCAGCCCTGGAAAGCACTACCGCAGAATCGATCATGACCATGACCGTGAGCGATTTCTTTGACGCTGTTCCTTGGGATGGTCAACCCAGCATTGGTGCACCCGTCGAACCTTTGGAACCCAGCCCACCTCACCTAGATACAGACTTCAACTTGACCCTAGACGGGTTATCTGACTTGTTTGGCTGAGTTCCGCCACGAACCGCCTTAAAAGTCGTCATCGCCGGTTAGCTAACTCCTCTTGCTCAGTCCCCTACCGTCAGAAGCTTTCGCCATGACCTTTAAGCTCCAAGCTTTATTCAACTCCCCTGACCAGCAGTACCTCAGCAGCGACGAGCTCAGCACCCTGAGTCAGTACGTCAGCTCGATTCCGGAGCGCATGGTGGTTTACCGCACCCTGCGCGACCAGGAAATCGCCATTATGCAGCCCATCGCTGACGCTCTACAGCATCAGGCTGGACACCCCGAGGCTTTAGTCGAGCGCAGCATACGCAACGGGCTGATGGTCTTGCGCTACGCCGCTATGGCCATGCTGCTCGATGACGAGGGGTTTGTCGAAAATCGACTTCAGGGCTGGCTGCCAGAGATGGTCAAGGCCTATGAAACTCAGGCGGTTGACCAGCAGCTGTTTCAGCTGCTAAAGCGGCAGTTAAGCAAGGTATTTTCACAGGCTCAGCTCAGCCTGCTGAAGCCCAGCCTTGAGAAAGCCCAAAGCCTGATGCTAAACACCCGCGAGACGGTCACCCTAGCCCGGTCGTAGGCGCGGGCCGAGACGGGTCAGTACCGGAAGTATCCCGGCTTCTTAGTCTTTGATGCGGCTGCTCGTCATCACTATTCTCCTCGAAAGGATGTTTCTATGGTTTCTGTTGCCGATTTGCTCAGCGATGGCCGGCTGCCTGGCAACTACTTTGCCCAAGATCTTTACGTGCGAGGCTCAACGGAGCTGGGGCTGCTGGAGAATCGTCGCGGCGATCGCCTCCTGGCTATTCCCAACTCGCTGCTGCAGGCTATCTATTCTGGACTAGAAAAAGAAACCGGTCAGGCTTCGCGGCTGGTGCTCTATAACTGCGGCCGCTGGTGGGGCAAAAACTTTTACGCCCGCTTCTGCGAAGAGCTCGCCGACTACTATAAGCAGCCCTTGGCCAACCTGTCGATGGCTGAGTTTTTGCAGTCGCTACAGCAGTGCTGGAAAACCCACGGCTGGGGCCAGATTCATCTAGATATCACCTACCGCGATCGCGGTTTTTTGGGCCTAGAAATCTGGCACTCGCCCTTTACGGCGGCGGCTCCCCAGGGTAAAAGAGCCTCAGGTGACCTTGAGCGCGGCATTTTAGAAATCTTCTTTACCCAGCTGACCGGTCGCGAGCTGCGCTGTGCGCAAACCAGCTGCACGGCTCAGGGAGACGACTGCAATCGCTTCATTCTGGGAATCGAAAAGCGGCTCGCCCCTGTAGAAGGAATGGTCGCTGATGGTCAGGCTCATCAGGCGATTATGCAAACCCTTGTGCAGCAGGGGTAAACGAGCCTTGGCCCCAAGCCGTCAGCGGCGATCGCAGTATCGTATTTTAGGCATGGTAGGCCACGGGCAGTTTGGCCGAGTCTACTGCGCTGCTCACCGCACCAGCGGTGAGCTAGTGGCCGTTAAAGACCTCCACAAGGACCGTTTCCCCACCCACAAGTTTCTGCGAGAGCTGCGGTTTTTAATCAGCCTCCAGCATCCCAGCATTGTGACCTGCCACGCCATTGAGCACTCTGCCAGCGGGCGTCAGCTGGTACTCGACTACTGCGAAGGGGGCACCCTGCGATCGCTGATGGAAAGCGACACCGAGCTGACGATGCAGGAGGTGCTGGACTTTACCCTTGACCTGCTGGCCGCGCTGGAGTGCGCCCATGACCAGGGCATTGTGCACTGCGACATCAAGCCTGAAAACGTGCTTATGGAACTGACCCCTGGCGGCTGGGCGGCGCGAGTGTCTGACCTCGGCATTGCCCGCCTCAGCCAAGAAGCTACGCAGGTTGACATGGGGCAGACAGGCTCACCCGCCTACATGGCCCCAGAGCGATTCTATAACCAGCACCCCGCTGCCGCCGACCTCTACTCAGTAGGCATTATTTTGTACGAGCTGCTGCTGGGCCACCGCCCCTTCTCGGGCACCCCCCAGGAGCTAATGGTGGCCCACCTAAACCGCTATCCAGTCTTGCCGGTACAGCTGCCAGAGCCCCTGAGCGACATACTGCGCAAGGCGCTGCAAAAGCTGCTGCCCCGGCGCTACGCCACGGCCCAGGCCATGCGCACCGACCTGTTGAGCGTCTACAAAATCTATCGAGATCAGGGGCTGTTGACCCAGCCTGCCTGCCCTAAAGTGCTGCCTGACGCTGCTCCGACGCCGAACCTGGCCGTCGTAACGCTGCCCCATCCTACAGCCGTGATCGGGCTAGCACCGCTGCCCCGCCAGGGAAACCTGATGGTGGCCTGTAGCCAGCGACAGATGTGGCTCTACTGCTGGTCTGAGGCAGGTATCCACATCCCGCCAGCAAGCCAGGCCTTTACCCTACCGGCTCCGGTGCTGGCCTTTTTACCCACGCCCCAGGGGGGGGTAATCGTAACGAAAACGTCGCTGCATCTACTGTCGACTACCCACGGTCTGGGTCGCATTGCCCAAGGCATCAGCCCCAGTGGCGTAGTGGTTGCCCCCGGCGGCAGCTGGTTTGCGACGGCGACAGAGGCCGGCCGCGACGGCATGAAGGTATCGGTGCGTCAGCTCGCCCTGCCGCCCGGACAGGAGGTCAACCTATCGGCTCCGGCGGCGACGATCCTTCCTACTCAGCCAGCCGATCGGCTGGTGGCTCTCACTGCTCCGGACAATCACCACGCTGCCCTAGTGATGCGCCGGGGCCACCAAACGCTGTTCTACGGCGTCACGCGGCGGGGCACCTCTATGGGGGTAGTTTTGGCCTCGATACCGATCTACAACCTGGTGCCCACCAGCCGCCCCTACCGCTATCTTGCCCTGGAGGAAAACTGCCCCACCGTTGTGCTGATTGTAGATCTGATGCCCTTCAAAATTTTGCGCTACCGGGTTGACATCGTGCCTCACTGGCTTTTTGAAACCGCCGTAGGCTACGGGCTACTCGACCAGCAGGGCAATTTTTTGCTGATCAATGATGAGGGCCGCATCCTTAACCGCACGACCGGTCTGCCTACCCCAACCGCGATTGTGACGCACTCACCTACGCAAGAGTTGTGGAGTATGAATGAGGGCGATC
>JBARUP010000389.1:0-3891 GCA_049645805.1 Nodosilinea sp. | reverse complement strand
GGGCAAGAGTGCTCTAAAAACATCTTTTACACCGGGGCGGCCCCTAACCAGCAAATCGAGCCTGCTGTAGACTGGCTGCTCGAAAACAAGAGCCAGGACTTCTTCCTGGTGGGCTCTGACTATGTCTTTCCTCGCACCGCCAACACCATTATCAAAGAACAGCTAGCGGCCAAAGGCGGCAACACCGTAGGTGAAGACTACCTACCCCTGGGAAATACTGAAGTAACCCCTATCATTACTAAGATCAAGGCGGCACTGCCCGACGGCGGCGTCATCTTCAACAGTCTCAACGGCGACAGCAATGTGGCCTTCTTTAAGCAGCTCCAGGGCGCTGGCATGGGACCCGATCAGTACCCAGTTATGTCGGTGAGCGTAGCCGAAGAAGAAGTGCGTCAGATTGGGCCTGAGTTTTTGACCGGCCACCTGGCCTCCTGGAACTACTTCCAAACGGTCGAAACCCCCGAGAATGAGAAGTGGGTTGCCGACTTCAAGGCTGAGTTTGGCGACGATCGCGTTACCAACGACCCCATGGAAGCGGCCTACATCATGGTGTATCTGTGGAAGCAGGCAGTAGAAGCCGCTGGCAGCTTTGATATCCCCGAAGTTCGAGCAGCGGCCTACGGTCAGGAATTTGCGGCTCCCGAAGGCCCTGTAACCATGAATGCCAACCACCACCTGTCGAAGACGGTGCGCATCGGCGAAATCATGGATGACGGCATGTTTGACATCGTGTGGGAAACTGACGGCCCCATCGACCCAGTACCCTGGAACCAGTTTGTGCCCGACACGATTGGCTTTGCCTGCGACTGGTCTGATCCTGAAAAGGGCGGCAAGTTTGAGACCTAGGGTGAGGCTGTAGCCGCGATCGCGGTGCTGTCGGATAGTTTGCGGGGATTGCAGCAGTCTGTGTCCCCGCTCTCTGTTTGGGCCTAGGGTTGCCTCTGCGCAAGCCTTTAGGCAGAGAAGTACTGTCAAGCCCGAACTTTTTTTGATCTGAAACTCCCTCTGAAGTTCTTGGCAGATTTAAATTTGACGATAATTCAAATCTGCCGGTGCTTGCACGTTCTACGCTGTTCTTAAATCGGTAAACGCTGTGTTAGAAGGCTTGATTGGTGGCCTTTTTAATGGCATCAGCATTGGTGCGGTGCTGTTGATCGTGGCCCTGGGTTTGGCCATTGTATTTGGCCTCATGGGAGTCATTAACTTGGCCCACGGTGAACTGATGATGTTCGGGGCCTACACTACCTTCGTAGTGCAGAACATTGCCAAGGGAATTGGCGGCATTGCTCCTGAACTTTATATTTTTGCGGCCCTGCCTCTGGCTTTTTTAGTGGCGGCTCTGCTGGGTTTACTGCTAGAGCGCACTGTCATTCGCTACCTGTACGGGCGTCCCCTAGAAACGCTGCTAGCGACCTGGGGGGTAAGCTTGATTTTGATTCAGTTTATCCGCAGCGTGAGTCTGCCCATGGTGATCGGCCTGATCATTTTCGCGGTGCTCTTTGCTGTAGGGCGAGGGGTACTGACGCGCTACACCGACTGGGAACGCATTCGAGCGTGGGCCAACCCCGCGTTTGTGGGTTTGTCAGCAGCTATCTCGGTGCTGGCCTGGGTGCTGATTAGTAACGGCACCAGCGCGGCCTTTAGCCGAGCCTGGTTTAGCACCCGCAACGTGGATGTCACGCCGCCGAGCTGGCTGAGGGGCGGTATCTCTCTGGGGAACACGCTACAGTTTCCGTCAGCCCGGCTGTTTATCATCGCGCTGACGGCGCTCTGCCTAGTGGCGGTCTACTGGTTTCTCAACGGCACGGCCTGGGGCTTGCGCATTCGCTCCGTCACCCAGAACCGGGGCATGAGCGCCTGCCTAGGCATTCCCACCGAGCGGGTTGATGCACTAACGTTTGCCCTCGGCTCGGGGCTAGCGGGCATTGCCGGATGCGCGGTAACGCTGCTTGGCTCTGTTGGTCCTAATCTAGGATCAAACTACATTGTGGATGCCTTCATGGTGGTTGTGGTTGGCGGGGTTGGCAAGCTGGTGGGCAGCATTGTAGCGGCGCTGGTGATTGGCATTACCACTTACCTAGTAGGGTCTGGTACGCTAGCGCTGCTGTTTCCGCCAACAGAATTTTTTCAGCCGGTCATTAGCTTTTTTACATTTTTTGCGACGACCAGCATGTCCAAGGTGATGGTGTTTGCGTTGATTATTGCCTTCTTGCAGGTGCGGCCCGCTGGGTTGTTCCCGCCGAAAGGTCGTTCGGTGGAGCTGTAGGGTATGACTGCTGAAGTAACAACACAACCACGCCGCGCCGCTCATGCCAGCCAAAAACGCAAGTTTGTGATCGAGGCAATCGCGGTAGCTGCGATCGCCCTCATCCTAATTTTAGTTTTGCCGATGCTGCTGTCGGGGTTTCGGCTTAACCTGGTGGGTCGCTTTTTGGCCCTAGCCATTGTTGCTCTGGGCGTCGATTTAATTTGGGGCTTTACCGGTCTTCTGAGTCTAGGTCACGGCATCTTCTTTGCCCTAGGCGGCTACGCCTTTGCCATGTACCTGGAGCTCAATACTCTGGGCGAAGGGCAGCTACCTGAGTTTTTTGGCCTCTACGGCGTTACCGAACTACCCTGGTTTTGGCAGCCGTTCAATTCGTTTCCGTTTACGCTGCTGGCTATTTTTCTGATTCCGGCGATTGTAGCTGGGCTGCTGGGCTATTTGGTCTTTCGCAACCGCATTCGCGGCGTGTACTTCTCGATTTTGACCCAGGCCGCTCTGGTAGTGTTCTTTAATTTCTTCAACGGTCAGCAAAAGCTGATTAACGGCACCAACGGCCTCAAGACATCTACATCAGTGTTTATGGGCCAGCAGGTAGGCAGCGACGGCATGCGGATGTTCTTTTACATCAGCACTGTAGTTGCCCTAATTGCCATGTATGCCCTCTGTCGCTGGCTGACTAGCGGTCGCTTTGGCCGCATGCTGGTGGCTATCCGCGACGACGAAAACCGGGTGCGCTTTTCGGGCTACGACCCGACGGTGTTTAAGGTGCTGGTGTTCGCGGTCTCTGGGGCGATCGCGGGTATTGCTGGTGCCCTTTACACTGTGCAGTCGGGCATCATCTCCCCCCAGTTCATGGACATCGCCTTTTCCATTGAAATGGTGATCTGGGTCGCCGTGGGCGGGCGCGCTACCCTAGTTGGGGCAGTACTGGGAGCGGTGCTAGTCAACATGGCCCGCAGCCTTCTCAGCGAGCGCTTCCCAGACGTGTGGCTGTTCTTTCAGGGGGCGCTATTTCTGATTGTAGTTACCGCTCTGCCCGACGGCATTATTGGCTGGGGCCGCCGCCAGTTCGGCTCTACCGTCAGTAATGCTCTGGGGCTAGCTCCCACCGATCTCCCTTACCTTGACGACAGCGTGACCACTGAAGCCGTCGCCGATACCCCCGAGTTTGCAGATAAGTAGAGTGGGTGCTGCCCACCAAGCCCGCCCTACCTGGAAACAGAAGGAGACCTAACCCCCGTGAGCACCAAAGTTCTAGACATTCAAGACGTTACCGTCAGCTTCGACGGGTTCAAGGCGATTAACCACCTCAACTTCAGCATGGATGAGGGCGAGCTGCGGGTGATTATTGGCCCCAACGGGGCGGGCAAGACCACCTTCTTGGACGTCATTACCGGCAAAACTAAGCCTACTGAGGGGGTGGCTTACTTCAAAGGCCAGGATCTGCGAAAGTACAAAGAGCACGAAATTTCGCGTCTGGGCATTGGCCGCAAGTTTCAGACTCCGCGCGTATATCTCAACCTCACGCCCCGAGAGAATCTAGAGCTCTCCTGCAACCGGGAGAAAAACGTTTTCGCCACCCTGTTTAAAAAGACCCCAACTGCCGAAAAGCGCACCGTAGGGGG
>JBARUP010000388.1:0-3173 GCA_049645805.1 Nodosilinea sp. | reverse complement strand
TGACAGACATGCTGCGACTCAAAGCCGAGTCAAAGCGGCTAACGCTGAAAGTTGACATCTGCTGCGACCTATCGCCGTATATCTGTACCGACAGCCACAAGCTGCGCCAGGTTCTGCTGAATCTGCTCAGCAATGCCATCAAATTTACTCAAGACGGCTACGTCATTCTTCGTATTAGGCGAGGTTTGCTGTCGCCCAGCGTCAGGTGTAGCTCCTCAGCAGAAAAGCGATCGCCCGAAACTGCAGAGGTCATGTCGCTGCGCTTTGAGGTTGAAGACAGCGGCGTTGGCATTGCCCCTAGCGATCTAGATCTGATCTTTGAGCCCTTTGGTCAAACTATTAACGGTCGCCACTCTCAGGAAGGAACCGGGCTCGGGCTACCCATCAGCTGTCAGTTTGTTCGTCTGCTGGGCGGCAAACTCGATGTCAGCAGTTTGCTCGGAGCAGGATCTACCTTTGGCTTTGAGATTCCGGTGCAGGTCGCCGATTCTGCTGTGGTCGAGCCTGTCTCACGGCAAGTGCTCGCGATCGCCCCTGACCAGCCCCAGTACCGCATCTTAGTCGTCGAAGACGACCGGGCCAATCGAGTCTTTCTGCACAATCTGCTGACCAACCTTGGCTTTGAGGTTCAAACTGCCATCAACGGCCAAGACGGCGTTGAGCAGTGGCAAACCTGGCAACCTCACCTTATTTTTATGGATATTCGCATGCCGGTAATGGATGGCTACGAAGCTACCCGGTTCATTCGGCAGCAGGAGCAGACGCTCCGACTAGGCCAGCACTTACCCACTAAGATTGTTATCCTCTCCGCAGGCGTGTTCGAAGTTAGTGAATCTGACGTTAACCCAGCAGGCTTTGATACCTTTATCGCTAAGCCTCTCTACGAAACCGAAATAACGGGCGCTATTGCCCAGCATTTAGGCGTTCAGTATCTGTATGCACCTAGCGCCACTGCTGCAGAAACGTCATCCACAGCCTCTACCGCTCTGACCGCAGAAGCCCTAAAGGGAATCTCTCTAGACTGGGCGGATCAGTTTCACAACGCCCTGATGCAGCTTGACCAAGACCAGATGCTGGCCCTGGTGGCGGGTATGTCTGCAGAACAAGCCCCTATTGCCCAGGCCTTGAGCCAGAAAATTGAGGATTTTGACTACGATATCCTGTTAGATGTAACTCAGTCTATCCTCAACGGTCAGCCTTAGTCACATCGTCTAACTCAGATCGG
This sequence comes from Nodosilinea sp., assembly GCA_049645805.1. Lineage (GTDB taxonomy): Bacteria > Cyanobacteriota > Cyanobacteriia > Phormidesmidales > Phormidesmidaceae > Nodosilinea. The sequence continues at coordinate 1,948 of JBARUP010000388.1, read as the reverse complement.
TACACTAGGCTCTACCGCAACAGCATCCTACAGAGGATAAGAGAGCCGTTATCCTTTTTATGGAGCCAGGCAAGTTCCGCAAACGATCGGCGATCGCACTATATCAAGAGTTTTTAGCTCGTTTGAGAACGCCTTCTTCATCCAGCGGGCTGGCGGGATGATGGGAAAGACATAGTGGCGTTACTACCTTAATAGGTGGCGTTATTGACTCAGAAACGACATAGAATTGCCCTCTGTTTAGCTTAGCGATGTCATCTCCATCACCACCTCTCTGCCGCAGCTGATTTTGAACTACGTTGATCGCGGCGGGTGAGTTAGCTCTTCCGTAAAACTGAGTCGAGCAGTTGGCAATGATATTGTGATCAATACTCTTGGGGGCCTGGGTGGCAAAGATTAAGCCTAAGCCATATTTTCTAGCCTGGGCGGCAAGACGATTAAGGCTCGACTTACAGGGAGTGGTTTGTTGAGAGGGTAAAAAGTCTTTCGCTTCATCAATAACCAGTAGGCCACGCAGAGCTTGACCTGTCGGAGCTGGATTTTTTTTAATCCAGGTAAACAACGTCATTGCTAGCTGGTTTAGGAACTGCTGTTGCTGAGGCAGTCCTGGCAGTCCTATAAAGTTGATAATTGACAGACGGGTAGCGGAAGATGAAGCGTCAATTCCCAACAACACAGCCGGATCTAGAGGTTCACCACTCTGCCGTAACAGGGGATTGTTGGCAATTTCTGCATTCAGCAGATCAGCCATTTCCTGAGCCCGTTTAGAGGCTTTGGCGATGTTTCCTGCGGCCTCCTCGGGTAAATCGCTAAGGAACTCGGCGAAACTTTCCAGCGTTCCGCCCTCCGTACCGGCAAAATACTCTAAAGCATTTCTCAAAATGCCGCGCTTCACTTTGGCCGCTGCCGCGTTGCCGGGAGCAACCACGGTCTCTAAGCTGTCTCGGGCCATGTCAATGGCCTGATTTAACTCATCAGCGTTGCCCAATAGAGCCTTGAAATCAGGAAGCGGATTGAGATTTAGCGGGCGACCTGCCGAACGACCCGGCGTCCACACCATAACGTCGGTGTTTTGGTGATACTGTTCAGCCTTGGCTTGATCTTGGTCCGTCCAGCTATCAGGGGAAGTCGGCCAGCGATCGCCCATCCGCGCCAGGTCATTGGCTCCGTCGATCACAATGGCTGGAATACCTTTCAGGGCAGCTTCTTCAACCAGTCTTTTGACCAGAACCGTTTTACCCGCGCCGCTTCCAGCCAGGACCACGACATGCTTGGTCAGAGCTTCTACAGGAATGGTGACTTCGCTACCTTGCTGCTGCTTACCAATCAGGCGCTTGCCTACAGGTAAGCCATCTGAGGCAGCTGGTATTTCTGGAACTATGGGCTTGTTGAGAAAATCAGTTGGGGGCACAGATTGAGTGCTGCCGTTGCCTATTGGGGTAGTAGCACCTGTTCCTACAGAGGGTGAGGATGTTGGCTGATCTGGAGTAGTCGCGCCGACATCGCTAAATAGCCAGGCAACAGTATCCTGCATGAACTTTAGCCGAGATATCGGGCGACGATAGCGTAGCCAGTCCTCAAAGTTAGGCAAGTTCTGAGACTGAAGCTGGTGCAAAGCCCCCAGAACGCGCAAATCATCAGCCTCAGGATAGGCAAACAACCCACCCGCATCTACACACTGCTGGGTTAGTTTTTGAGTTGCAGCTCCTCTCGGTAGGTCATGGGTTCGAACTATCATCAGCCGTCGAAAGCTGAGAGCGTGGTCAATGCCAGAGGTTGTCATCGCGGCTTTGAGTCTGGCTCGATAGGCCGCGTGGTGCGATCGCTGCAATGCACGAAGACAAAGATGCCTCTCGCGATCGCCCTCATCCCGATAAACCAGCCGCAGCCGCGCATGGAGCTGAGACTGCGTTCTATCGCCCGGAAAGCGGCTTTCAAAGCTGACATCGAT
>JBARUP010000387.1:0-2663 GCA_049645805.1 Nodosilinea sp. | reverse complement strand
CCATAGGTCGCCATGCTTTTCGAAACGGTGAGGCAGGAGCCGTTGCCCAAGTGTGCCACAGATTTTTGCGCGATTCAGCCTCCACCCGTCGGAGCGCTGGGGTACCAGCTCTGGCCAAGCCTCTGAGCCAGGCCGCTAAGGCCGCTAAGGCCGCTAAGGTAGAGTAGCCTGAGAAGATCGCGTTCAGCCCCTAACCTATGAGCGGGGTTCCCTGGAGTCGTATTCACGCTGCTGTGCATCAGCAGCTGCTTAGCCGTTCGCTGCTGCCCCAGAGAGCGACCGTTTTGGTCGCGGTTTCGGGCGGGCAAGATTCTATGTGCTTGCTCAAGCTGCTGAGCGACCTGCGACCTAAGTGGAGCTGGCAGCTGCGGATCGTGCACTGCGACCATCGCTGGCGGGCCGACTCCAAGGCCAACGCCGAGTTTGTCCAGCAGCTGTGTGAGGCGTGGAAACTTCCCTGCCAGATTGTTACCGCCGGTAGTCGTGCTACCGACACCGAAGCCGCTGCCCGTCAGTGGCGTTACCAGGGGTTTGAAGACGCCGCCCTTCAAACCGAATGCAGCCACGTGGTCACTGGGCATACGGCGAGCGATCGCGCTGAAACTCTGCTCTACAATCTGCTGCGGGGCAGCGGCACCGACGGACTGCAAGCTCTGGCCTGGGAACGGTCTCTGCGGCCAGATAGCGCTATTAGCGTCGTGCGACCACTACTAGCGATGACTCGACAGCAAACCGAGGAGTTTTGCCGTCAGTTTGATCTACCGATTTGGCAAGACTCCACCAACCAAGACACCCGCTACGCCCGCAATCGCATTCGGCTAGAGCTGCTGCCCTACCTGAAGCATCACTTCAACCCAGGAGCAGAAGCTACGCTAGCGCACACGGCTGAACTACTGACGGCTGAAGTGGATCTGTTAGAGACTATGGCGGAGGAACTGTATGAGCAGACCGTTGCGGCCCCAGCGATCGCCACCGCCGCCTGGTCAATTCAGCGATTGGCCCTGCGAGCGGCCCCGCTAGCTCTTCAGCGTCGCGTGCTTCGGCGGGTGCTTCAGCAGGCGATCGCAGTCCAGGTCAGTTTTAATCATGTTGAAAAGCTGGTCGCATTACTAGGCGCGGCCAACGGTAGCCAGAGCGATCCATTTCCGGGCGGGGCGATCGCGGTGGTGGAGGGAGACTGGGTGAGGGTGAAGAGGCGGCAAAAAGGTGAGGGTGAGAGAGCTTTAGAATAGAGATATTGCCGAGCCAGAGTTTACTGACCATGCCGCTTCCTCCCGCTCTACGCTACCGGCTAGCGCGCCTCAAGGCCATCAGTCGTCCTCTCCGTCTGCCGGCGGTGGGAGGCACATTAGCTGTGCTGAGTCTGTTGGCAGTGGTGGTGCCGCAGTATCTTCGCCATCCTGAGTGGCGCAGCCAGTACGATGCCGCCGAAACCAGCTTAGGCCCTGGCGCTGATGTTGATTTGGGTTCCCTGTCGGGTGAAGACCTAGCTAGTTTAGCTGAGATTGACAATCTAACTCTGCTGCTGAATCAGCTCCAGCCCGCTACATCTACGGCATTAGAATCACCCGAGCCTGAGGCAGACCGCCTAATTCCGCCTCAGCAAGCTCAGACCGAGCCGGTCGCTATAGCTAGCCCCTTTGCCCAATACCTAGAGCGCAGTCAATTTCGCTTTAGCCCTGCCGCCAGCGGCTTGACGGCGACAGAGCAGTCCCTAACCCCCCTTGAGAATAGGTCGATATCGCCTACCTCTGGGCAGCGACAGCCCCTGTCTGCAGCTAATGCGGCCAATACCGAGGCGCTGCCTCCTAGCCCCCTACAGCAGGCCCTAAACAACAGGAACGCGCCAGCTCCCGTTCGCACCAGCCCTATCGAAGCCGAGGCCGTGGGGAATGGTCAGGAACCCATCAGCGGACTCACGCCCCCACCGTGGATGGTAGAAGGCAGACTGCCTGGGGTAGACCAGCGCTTCATTCGCACCACCCCGCAGATGTCGCCGCCGCCGGGCACCACGGGCTACACTCAGCCACCCGACCTAGCGCGCCCGGCATTGTCTACTCCACCGCACAGTACAACAGCTCCAGCCGCGCTGAATCTAGATCTCGGCGCTCCAGTAGCTGCGCCCGCAGGCGGTAGCCAGGTGCGATCGCCTGCCGCCATCGATACCCCCGTCAGCGCACCGCTGGCCCAGCCAACAACACCCCCCTTCTCGGCCCCCAGACCGCCAGGTGTCTACACTGGCAGCGGCTATATCAATACCTTTTCAAACCCCAGCGGACCAGTCGACTAGGTTAACTAGTCTGCGTTTGGCTCTGGAGATGGATCGCTGAGTCGTTCGGTTTCTGGGCAATCGTCCGAAACGTTTAGATCGACATCGCCGCGGGGTACAACGGCCAGCCGCTTAGTGACGGCACCAATGCTCTCTAGACGCACCATCTCTTCCCAAGAGCACATCTCGTCTTCTTCTTCAGTTTCATAGCGAAAGGTAACCAGGTCGCCTTCAATGTCTAAAATCTTAGCCCGCTCAATCCAACGCTGCTGATCGCGTAGAAAAATCCACACGTCTTGACCATCACAGCAGAGTTGATAGATCTTGCGGTGTAGCATAATTGCGGCTCCTTCACAGGTAACATCAAGGCTCGAGTCGCTTGGCTAGTGGAGGG
>JBARUP010000386.1:0-2090 GCA_049645805.1 Nodosilinea sp. | reverse complement strand
GCCCAAGGTGACCAGTGGGCTGTGGCATGACCATAACCACACCCACGATGAAGCGCATCAGCATCGCCACAGGCGTAATCAAATACTTAGAAACGCTCATAGTCATCTTCACTTCCATCACACCCTCTAGTCAAACCTTTGCGTGATCGGCTAAATAGCCTGCCAGGTCAACGGGTTCCTTCAAGTTTCAATTTCATTTTGGTTTCATGGTCAGATGCTAAGGTCTTAGGTTGAAGAGAATGATCACTGGCTGTCACCCTCTTTTCCGGTAGCCTGAGCAACTGTCCATGCGAATTTTGCTGGTTGAAGATGAGCCCGACTTGGGGCGAGCGATTAAGCGCACGCTGACCCAAGAAGCCTACGTAGTGGACTGGGTACAGTCTGGGGATGAAGCGCTGACCTACCTGGAGAGCAGCACTGTCACTTACGTGCTGGGAGTACTTGACTGGATGTTGCCAGGACTAACGGGACTGGAGATCTGTCGCTGGTTACGGGCGCGGCAGAATGCTCTCCCGATTCTTATGCTGACTGCCAACGATCGCATTGAAGATCGCATTGCGGGGCTCGATGCCGGGGCCGACGACTACCTTATCAAACCCTTTAGCATGGATGAGCTGCTGGCCCGATTGCGGGCTTTGAGACGACGCCCTGCCGACTTCAAGCCAGCCCAAATTCAAGTTGGGCCGCTAACGCTAGACTGCGATCGCAGAATTGCCCTGCTGCCCAGCGACACCGCCGCTGAGCAGGCAATCGATCTGACCCAAAAAGAATTTCAGCTCCTGCAATATTTAATGGAGCACCCTGACCAGATTCTCACCCAAGAGCAGGTGCTCAACCAGCTGTGGGAATTTGGCTCCGAACCGATCAGCAACGTGGTAGCGGCCCAGGTGCGGCTGCTGCGCCGTAAGCTGGGGCAGCATGGCTATGACCACATGATTGAAACCGTCTATGGCATGGGATACCGGTTTAAAGCTGAATAGACTGTTTCGCCGCAGCCGCTGGCAGCTCACTGGCTGGTATACGGGGGTGATGGCCGTCGTGCTGGCAATCAGCGCCCTGGGCATGTATGAGGCGATCGCCCATGCCCATCGGGTAGCCGCCGATCGCGAGCTAAAATCAGTCGCCGAAGCCGTTCACGACAACCTAGAGAAATCGCTCACGGCCAAAGGTCAGATCGAGAGCGGTTCCTCTGATCTGCTGCCAAGCCTTTGCCTCACCGGAGATCCCTGCCTGGCCCCCTTTGAGCACAGCCAGAACCACTATCACCCCGATGACCTGTACTCCGGCAATTACTATATCCGGGTGCTAGGCACTGATGGAACATTAGTTGCGACCGCTGGCGACTATCCCCTAGGACTGCCCAGCCCCGATGGGGCTTCCCTTTGGCAAAGCCTGCGCGATGGGTCGGGGCAGCCCTACCGCCAGATTATTCTGCCTCTGTATGCCCTTGATGATCAGCAACTGGTGGGTCGTGTGGTGGTAGGTCGTTCGCTCAATGACTTTGCCGCCTACCTTGCCACGGTTCGTTGGAATATGGCGTTAGGTCTACCGATTGTTCTGGCGCTCACTGCGGTCGCTGGGTGGTGGCTGGCGGGGGTAGCCCTAGAACCAGTGCAAATGTCATACCGCAACATCCAACAATTCACTGCCGATGCCGCTCACGAGTTGAGAACCCCCCTCTCTGCGGTTCAGGCCACCACCGAGTCAGTGATTCGGCTGCCAGAAATCTCAGATGCCGAGGCCCGCGATACCCTCCAGGTGATTGCCCGCCAAAACCATCGCCTCACCCGCTTAGTCAGCGACCTGCTGCTGCTCTCCCGGCTCGATATTCAAACCTCAATACCCGGCTTGGCCTGCTGCCTGCAAGACGTGCTGAGCGATATTGAGGAGGAGATGGCGGCTCTATCGATCGCTAAGGGCATTTACCTATGGCTAGACCAGCCTGCGGCCCCGCCGCTGATAGTGATTGGCCACGAAGAGCAACTCTACCGCCTAGTGCTGAATGTGGTCAGCAATGCCCTCCAGCACACCCCTGCCGATGGTAAAGTCACCATCTGCCTGAGAGCCGTGGATAAGCACGCCGTAATTAC
>JBARUP010000385.1:0-2943 GCA_049645805.1 Nodosilinea sp. | reverse complement strand
GGTGATTGAGCCGCTGCTTGCTGGCGGTAAACTGCCCCACGGAGAGGTGGGCCTGCGCTTTGTGGTTGACATCAGCCGCGACCCCACTGACCCTAGAGAATTGTCTGAGCTGCCGGAGGTGCGGCTGTGGTTCATTCGTCTTGATACCTGCTACCCTTGGCTGCCCCTAGTTCTCGACTGGGAAGCGGGTGAGCTAGGCCGCTATGCGGCGATGCTGGTACCCCACCAGTTCAGCCCCACCGATGGCATTCGCTACAATCCCGAGGGGCTAGAAATTTTTATGATGGCTAAGATCTTTGATATTGCCGCCTGGCTAAGCTCCCAGGGTATTACCAGCTTTACCCGGCTCAAGTTCATGACCCAGATGCTGGGCTATGAAATTGACGATGGACTGTTTGAGCTACTGGCTTGAAGCGATTTCCCATCAAGGAAGATTCTGAGTGAGCTAGCCTGGAGGCCAGCTTCCCGCACAGACGAAAATGGCGCACTGCGTTCACGTCAAAAACTTGCTGAGCAGAAGCTGGCGGGGTGCTCTATTTCGCTGGTCTAGACTACAAAAGCACCCTAAGCTGCGTGGCTACACCAAAATTTCGGTTGGGGCCGATCGCTTGGTTTCGTAGTAGCGGCAGGCAAAGTAGCCCACGCTGTAAATGAGTGACGCATCGGTGGCAACGCCGAGCACGGCACCCAGGCCCGGAATCACTTCCGCGATACTGAGCCCCGACTTAACGATACCGGCGGCGGTCGATGACAGGAGCCAGATTGCCAGCACCTCACCCCGGCGGTCGTTGTCGGTGGGCGAGTAGCCGTAGATCGTGGCAATGCGGTAAATCATGTTGGCCTGCAGGGCGGCGACTGCGCCAATGTCGACGAGCGTGAGCGCAAAGGCTACCGGCGGCACGAAGTTGGTAGCCAGCCCCACGCCTGCGGCCTTGAGAGCAGTTTCGGCCATCACGCGCTGGGCTAGGGCGCGTCTGTCTTCTAGAGGATACTGCGATCGCAGTTCGTCGACCTGCGATCGCACGGCATCTATATTTACCTGGCCTACCGCCGCTAGCAGCACCCTCATCCCCGGCACTGCCGTAGCGTACTGAATAAACGGCAGGCTGGTAATGGGACCAACCACGCTGCCAAGGGTAGTCGTTACCGGCTCGAAAAAGGGCTGAAACCTCGACACTACCTCGTTGCCGGTAGTAGCGGTTAGGTTATCCAGCACGGTGATAATGGCCTGCATGACCTGCGTTACCGCTTGAAAGGTGTCGCGGACCTGATCGTCAGCGTTAGGGGTAGGGGGTGTTGTCACAGCGCTAGCCTCGGCATGGAGTTGAGTTACATCCCTCTAATAACCCATTCTCAGCGCCAGGACATCCTTCCCTAGGCCAAATCAGCCGGTAATTAGTAGCTCACTGATTTTGCCCCGGCACCCGGCGCGGGAGTTGATGGCCCGCGCGGCCAGAACTGGGCGAATAGTGAAGCCGTTGTACAGCTGGCGAACAAACTCACAGTCGGAGTTGGACAGCATTACCCGCCGCCCCTCTGTAGCCAAAGCGCAAAACACCTGCGCTAGACGCTCTTGATCGGCTCCGGTAAAGCCATAGCGGCTGTAGCCCGTAAAGCAGCTGGTGGAGCTAATCGGGTGGTAGGGCGGGTCGAAGTAGATAAAGTCCTGAGAGGTCAGCGATCGCGCCGGGATAGTTTCGAAGGAGAGAGTCTGAATATCGGCAATTTGTAGCGCTGCCGAAGCCGCCCGCAGCAGGGACGGGTCGCAAATCGCCGGGTTTTTGTACTTGCCCACCGGCACGTTGAAGTGACCCTGAGAATTTTCGCGGTAGAGCCCGTTGTAGCAGGTCTTGTTGAGATAGATCAGCCGGGCCGCTCGCTCAACGGGCGACTGCGAGCTTTGGCGCTGACGCACCTCGTAGTAATAGTCAGAGCTGTGGCGGCGCTGGTGATCCCACAGGTGGCGAATTAGAGCCTCTACGCGATCGCGCACGCAGCAGTAGACGTTGACTAGCTCGGGATTGATATCACCCAGCACCGCTCGGCTAGCCCGCCCCGCCAGGTGAAAAAAAAGGGCTCCGCCTCCTAAAAAGGGCTCATAATAGGTATCGATGTGCTGGGGCAAAAACGGCTCGTACTGGCTCAGCAAGCGCCCCTTGCCGCCTGCCCACTTGAGGAAGGGACGCGGGTAGAGGGTAGAAGCCGAAAGTGCCGTCACAGAACCGCTCACGTGCTGAGATCAAATGTACTTAAAGAATGCCCCAACTATAGCAAAGCTCAGCCAGACAGCACTACCTAATCAAGGGATTTGGTAAAAGCGTTTTGCGCTGGCGCTTTATTGACGGTATTGATCGTGGGTTAGGATGTAAGACAAAGGAAAATTAGGGTTCATGCCTGTAATGCCCTAACGCGCTGGTTTTTAGCCCCTTCTGCCGCTATGAAAGATTTTTTCAACAACATTTCTCGCTATCCCCGCTACTTCATCTCCTTTACCCTAGGCGTGTTCTTCAACGCGGCCCAGCCTCTGGTACCGCTGATGCAGCGGCCCGCTACGGCGATCGCGCTAGTTGGAGCCTTAGTAGCCGGATTTTTGTTTCTCACCTTTACCCTGCGGGCAATGCTGGGACTAGGTTAGCGCCGTTACGTTAGGAGTACAGACCTGTGGCCAATAGTCGTCGCGTTGAGCGAGTGGCTTCTTTGATCAAACGAGAAATCAGCCAAATGGTGATGCTAGACATCAAAGACGACCGGGTAGGTGCTGGCATGGTCAGCGTCACCGACGTCGATGTCTCGGGTGATCTACAGCATGCCAAGGTGTTTGTCAGCATCTACGGGACCAGCGAGGCCAAGGCCGAAACCATGGAAGGGCTGCATGCGGCAACGGGCTTTGTGCGCAGCGAGCTGGGTCAGCGGCTGCGGCTGCGGCGCACCCCTGAAATTATT
>JBARUP010000384.1:0-6312 GCA_049645805.1 Nodosilinea sp. | reverse complement strand
CCTTCGTAATCGCTGAATTTGAGCGCGACTACGACCTCACATGGGACGCCGACGTGCAAAGCCAGCTAGAGGCCGACTATACTGATTTACCCGTTTTGGTTGCCACAGCCATTTATCCGTCAGCTATTCCTGAGTAGCCTCTAGGGCTACGGCCCTGGGACATGTCAATCGACACCGCTCAGCTCTGAGCGGTGTCGATTTTGTGGCGTGTAGCTGATCCCGAACACTGTGTGTTTACTCCTGGTTTGACAGGGCGAGCCGCTGACCCCTGCGGAATACTGGCTACTGCTACACCTCTAGCCGCACGTCCGTAATGCCTTCGCGCAGGGGCTGCTGCTGCTGCGTCCACACCCGCTCAACCAGCGGACCAACCAGGGGCGAAAAGGTGCCGAGCCCCTGGCGCAAAATGCCAAAGCGGCGCAGCAGCTCTCCACGACGGGCCTCGTGGGCCTGGAGCTGCTGCGCCTGAATCACTTCGGGCTCTCGCTCAGCCTGAATGCGAGCCAGGGCCTGGTCGATAGCCGTTGGCAGCGATTCGCTGGGTGAAGTGAGTAATGGGACCAAGTGGTTAACGGCTACGATCACGTCGCGCAGCGCTAGGTTAATGCCTTGGGCGCGCACGGGAGACATCGGGTGAGCCGCATCGCCCAGCAGCAGCAGGCCTGGACTGTGCCAGCGAGGGCAGTGCCCCACAACTACCGACAGCCGCAGGGGAGCCGAAATATCCTCTTTTACCGCCCGGAAGTGGTCTGCTAGCTCCGGTGGCACCAGGGCCGCAAATGTCTTTCCCCAGTCTTTTTGAGCGGCCGGTTCTGCTGGTGCGATCGCCCAGGCTAGGTGCATTTTGCCCGCTTCCGCCCCGTGAAACAAGCTAAACACACGCCCGCTCTTTACCACGGTGCAAAAGCGATTATCGGCAGCGTAGCCCGGCGGGGCAGGTAGTTTAAACCACAGCACATCAATACTTTTGGGCTGGGTTTCTAAAGCTATTCTGGCCTGCTGGCGCACGCGGGAGGTGCGACCGTCGGCCCCCACGACCAGATCGGCGGTAAAGGAGCGGCCGTCGGCTAGCTGCACCCCCACAACTCTGCCTTCGGCCCGCAGCAGATCTTTCACCACCGTACCGGCAGTCCACTCAAAACCGGGGTTGGCCTGAGCCGCGTGTACGAGAGCTGCCAGCAGGGGAGGTTGGGAAACCAGGGTGCAGGGACGGGAAGACCCTAGGGGTTCGTCGGCTCGAAACAGGCGGCGATCGCTGAGCCAGAATTCCCAGGCGCTGAGGGGGCGATGGGATACTGACGCCAGCAAGGGGTCTAGCCCCATCTGGTGCAGGGCGTCGAGGCCGCTGGGCATTAGTGCTTCACCCCGAAACTGACGCTGAAAGTCGCGGGTGGCCTCAACTAGCGTGACCGAGATGCCTCGCTGAGCCAGCAGCAGGGCCAGGGTCGCCCCGGTGGGGCCAGCGCCGACAATGACAACTTTGGGCATGGGTGGCGATCTTCTTGGTGGCATCTCTGTTTAGAGTAGCGCCTGCTGACAGGCGGTTAAGGTCTTGCAAGCGCGGCGCACAGTCTAGGGCAAAGCCAGGTTTGTCGCTGGGGCCATTTCGCTGGTTCCATCTCTGCCCACAACACAAAGAACTTCTGCTAACGGTAACCCAGCTGAGGGGGCGATCGCCCTGTGCAAAACGGGATTGTGGTGCAGGGCTCTGCCTACCGCTAGGCTCAGGCTACCGATCGATCAGATCGTACTGCTCGCCGACCCAGGGCATAGCCGCCAGATCTTCGAAGGTAACCTGGCGGTCTTTTTCTAGAACTTCAATGCGGCGCTTCTCGGCGTAGATCTGGCGCTGATATTCGGCAAACCGGTCGGGGGCGGTGGTGCAGTCGTTCTTCTCCCACAGGGCGAGAAAGTGGCGGTAGCGCTTTTCGCAGAGGTTTTTTTCCATGCAGGCGGCGGCGGCGCGGATGACTAAAGGAGCGCGAAGCACGTCTCGCTTAGTCTTTTCGCTCAGGTGCAGCAGGGCTTGCAAAGAAGTCGTGGCCAGACCTGCATCCGCTAGGTGATTACGCAGCAGGCTGACCAGATCGGCTGGCCTGCCTTGCTCTAGCCTGTGCTCCTGCACCAGCCGCTGCATCTGTCGCCACAGCGCGCGGTGGTGGGAGTAGCTAAACTGCAAGTCGCGATCTTCGAGCACCTGGAGAATCTCACTACGCTGACCTGCGGCATGCAGAAAGATTCGCAGCAGGGCGGCTTCAGCCTGCTCTAGGGAACTGGCGCTAGGGCTAGCGGCGAGGGCTGGTTTCGGCGGCGCGTCTGAAGACGTGGCGCGGCGCTGGCGGCGCACCTGGGTGACTAAGTTCTCGGCTAGCAGTGGCACTAGGCGGCTGTCGCCGTTGCTGAAGATCTCGGCGCAGTAGCGCACGTAGTGGGTGCGGGTGTCGGCGTTAGCAATGTCGCTCAGCAGCTTGACCACTGCCTGGCTGGTCTGCTGGAACTGGTCGGCCTGGCGAAGATCCCTGCCGCTGATTAGATTGTGGATTTGCCAGTCGATCCACAGCGGGGCGGCTTCAATCAGGGCGCGGTAGTCGGCGGCGGTATGCGATCGCAGAAATTCGTCAGGGTCTTTGCCGTCGGGAATGTTGAGCACCCGCAGCTGCACATCGCCTCGGTAGGCCATTTCTTCTACCTCACCGATTGCCCGCTGGGCCGCTTTAACTCCGGCGGCATCGGCATCGAAATTGAGCAGAATCTGCTTCGACTCGGTGTAGCGCAGCAGCTGGCGCACCTGGGCCGCGTTGAGGGCCGTGCCCAGAGCCGCGACGGCATTTTCGAGCCCGGCGGCGTGGAGGGCGATGACGTCAAAGTAGCCCTCTACCACAATGGCGCGGTCGACTTTGGCGATCGCGGCCCGAGCCAGGTCTAGCCCGTAGAGGGTCTTGCCTTTGTCGAACAGCTCGGTATCGGGGGAGTTGAGGTACTTGGGTTTGTCGTCGCCCAGAGCGCGGCCACCAAAGCCAATTACCCGGCTCTGGCCGTCGCGAATGGGAATCATCAGGCGATCGCGAAAGCGATCGTAGTAGCCGTCGCCCTGCTGGCGCGGCACAATCAGCCCCGCCTGCTCGACCAAGCTGACTGGATAGCGCTTCTGCTCCACCAGATAGCCGTAGAGGGTCTGCCACCCCCCCGGCGCAAATCCCAGCTGAAATCCCTGGATAGTCACCTCGCTCAGCCCGCGATCCGCTCTCAAGTAGGCAAGGGCCACCGCTCCGTCGCTCTGCTGTAGAGCATGCTCATAGAACCGCGCCGTCACCGCCAAAATTTCGTAGAGCTGCTCTCGCAGGGTGAGCTGTCGCTGAAGCTCCTGGCGCTTGGCGGGCTCTAGGGTTTTGACTGGCACCTGATAGCGCTGGGCCAGATCAAGCACAACGTCAGCAAAGGAGCGCTTGTTCAGCTCCATCAAAAACTTAAAGGTATTACCCCCGGCTCCGCAGGAAAAGCAGTAGTAAAACTGCTTGCTGGGGCTGACGCTAAAGCTGGGCGATTTGTCTTCGTGGAAGGGGCACAGCCCAACAAAATCTTTGCCCTGTTTTTTGAGCACCACCTGCTGAGAAACTACGTCGACAATGTCGGCGCGATCGCGCACCGCTTCAATTGTGTCGGGGTGGAGGCGGGGCGTATCCATAATGCGTTTTGGGGTCGAGGCGCTAGGGCCAGAGGTCACTGGGCGCAAGACCGCCAGATGTTGGGACCAGGTGCTTCACTTGGACTGATTGTAACGTAAGGGGAGTAGGCGAAGATGAAGCAAGTAAAGAAGGCTGAGGGTCAATGCAAAAGTCCTCTGAGGCAGAGCGCTCTAGGGATAGAGGCTGCTTCAGAGGACCGTAACGTAGCGATGAATTGGTGTAACGAAAGCGAATTAGAAGCGCTGCAAGTGGCCTACTCGGCGACGACGCGCAGGTTCACCATGGCGGTGACTTCGGGGTGCAGCTTCACTTCGGCCTGGTACTCACCTAGCTTGTTGATGTCGGGTACCGAGATATCGCGGCGGTCCACGTCTTTGCTCGCCAGCGACTTGATCACGTCGGCCACGTCGGCAGAAGTTACGGTACCAAAAATGGCGTCGTTTTCACCAACGGGCTTTTGAATGGTGAACATACCGATGGTGTTCAGCGCCGTTTTGGTAGCCTCGGCCTCCTGCTTGATCTCCAGCAGCCGCTGCTTTTGGGCCTCGCGCCGACGCTCCACCTGCTTCAGCACACCGGGGGTAGTGCGCACCGCTTTCCCATTGGGGATAAGATAATTACGTGCGTAGCCGGGAGCTACGTCTACTAGGTCGCCGTTGTAGCCCAGCTTGCGAATATCTTCTCTTAGAACTACCTGTACCCGTTTTGCCATGATTTTTCTCGTATAGCCCAGTTGCCTATACTACCTAAAGCGATTATGTCTTGGCAACCCTTGCCTCTGTCCTGTTATTTTTTCGGCCTATGATTAGACTTGTGTTTGCGCTGGTACCTGCCGTCTGGGTCGTTGCGATCGCCGTTATATCGGTACAAAATTTCACTCCCGTCTCCATTCGCTTACTTTCCCTCCAGACGATCGAGATTCCGTTTGGGGTAATGTTAGCCTTCTGCGCCGCTGCGGGCATGCTGGCGACAGCCCTAGTACTGATAGTGCTGGGGGGAAATCCTATGAAACGTTCAGCTCGTCGCTAGTGCTAGACAGCACTGAACGTGTTCTAAGGCTTTTTCTAAGTAGTTTTCTTAAGTGTTTGGTTCTCAATAACTAGCCGCTAGCGGCAGGCTGTAGATTATCAAGACTTTAGAGGCCTAGCACCTAGTCGGACGAGTTTTGTGCAGCCATACGCTCTTTTCAATACGCCGGATGGTTCTAGAGCAACAGCAGGATGACGAGCTTAATCCTGCCGCTAGGAAATAGCAGGCGAGGAATCACGGATTTCAGCCTAGATGGGAAAAGCCTTCGGAATATGTCTTTGAAGAGTCCATAAAGATGTGAACCGTGTCCAATATTACAAAAAGCCTGGATGCACAATAGTTCTTGTGCATCCAAATTTTTTGAAAAACTTTTTGCCCTTGACAATGCAATAAGAGAATATCTCACGCTCAAAAGTAAGGTTTGAAGCATAAAAAATACGCCTTCTCTAATACTTAAAAGACTTTTAGGATCTTCGTAATGATGCAACTTAGTGTTGTCGTTCCTTGTTTTAATGCGGCTGAAACCCTAGCCCAGCAGCTTAATGCGCTAACACAGCAGACCTTGGCACCTTGGGAGGTTATCGTTGCGGACAATGGCTCAACGGATGACTCGTTGTCCATCGCTGCCCAGTACGTCAACCGTCTGCCCAACCTAAAGATTGTGGATGCTTCAGATCGACGCGGTGCCTCCCATGCCCGCAATACGGGAGCACAGGCCGCTACAGGGAATGCGCTAGCCTTCTGCGACGCCGATGATGTAGTCTCGTCAACCTGGGTTGAAGCCTTGACGGAGGCCCTCAGTGAGCACGGCTTTGTAGCTAGTCGGTTTGAGTTTCGCTTGCTGAACGGCCCTGATGCTGAAGGAGGATTTCAGGAAGATGGTTTGCAAAACTTTAAGCCACCCGTATTCCCTTACGCGGGAGGGTGTGGACTAGCGATTCCAAGACAGCTTCATGAAGCTGTAGAAGGGTTTGATGAGTCTGTACAAACGTTAGAAGACACCGATTACTGCATGCGCGTACAGATAGCGGGCACTTCGCTGCACTTTGTCCCCGAGGCTGTTGTCCATGTCCGCTTTCATCAGGGAGCAAACGATGCCTTTTGGCAGGCGCTGTCCTGGGGTGAGAGCTTCACCACTATATACACTCGCTACCGTGAACACGGCGTCCGCTGCTATGGTATTTTGCCGCGTCTAGTGGCCATCATGCTAAGCTTCATGCGCTGCCTGATCACTCGTTTTGAGGACGGAGCAGTTTGGCGTTTAGGATGGCATTTGGGGCTGCTGAGGGGGTTCGTTAAGCTGCGGCTGGCAAGTTTGACAACCGGTCAGACAGCCAGCAATACCGTTTAATACCAAATCCTGTCTGGCCACCCCCGATTCCCTAGGGCGAATGCCATCTGCCTCGGACATGGCTGCGCCAATGCCACTACAGGTGAACCTATAGTGGCATTGGCGCTAACCGGCGCTTAGTTAGCGGGAACTGCGGTCACGTTGGCACCTCCCCGCGCGGTTCGAATCGCGTCTGATAAAGCATCTAGGGCTTCAGCAAACTGGGGATCGGCCTCAGTACCAATCGCCTCACGATTGGCGGAGAGC
>JBARUP010000383.1:0-7928 GCA_049645805.1 Nodosilinea sp. | reverse complement strand
CAAAGCCCAGTTCGGCGGTAGAGGTGGCAAAGCGCTGGTTCTCCACAAAAAATGTCTGCTGAGCGCGGTTCACCAAACCGATATATTTTAGGGTCTTGGTCTGCCTAGAGCGAGCCGCCTGATTCATAAAGGTAGGGATAGACAGGCTAGCTAAGACCCCTACAATGACAACAACTATCAATGCCTCAACTAGGGTAAACCCTCGCTGACTAGAGGCGGAACCCAGGCCAAAGGCCTTAGCGAGGTAGCGGCACGGAAAATCAGCCATGTCATAGTGCGGTAGAGGTTGCTCACCTCTCTACGTAATTTCTCAGCGATGACAGGGCAAAGCTGGCTGGCTTTACCCGAGCTTTATAAATGCAGCTGAGCTTGAAGCTAAACTTGCTCTCTATGGGGCGTCGAACCTATTGACAGAGCGCTTAGCTCTACCAAAACGGTCTAAACTGTCAGACTATACCTACTGAACCTGAGCGATTTGGACACCTTGCCGCCTAACGCCAACGACGTCAAAACCCTGCGCGTGTTTATGACAGGGGCTAGCGGCTGTATTGGCCACTACATTCTGGAGCTGCTGCTGGAGAGCGATCGCTACGAGTTGTTTCTACTCTTGCGCCATCCAGAAAAGCTGCGGCTGCCGGTAGAAGACAGTTCTAGGGTTCATATTCTGCGCGGCGGCCTAGAAAACATTGACCTATTTATTCACCTGCTATCCACCGTTGATATCGCCATCTTGACGGCGGCCGCCTGGGGCGGTGACCCTAGCTACGTCGATTCTATCAATATCGATGCCAACCTCAAACTAATGGCGCACCTTGACCCCCAGCGCTGCCAGCAGGTGATCTACTTCTCCACCGCCAGTATTCTGAACCAGCAGAGCGGTCCCCTGGTCGAGGCCAGCACGATCGGCACTGAATACATTCGTAGCAAATATGAGTGCCACCACCGTCTCAGGGAACTAGCGGTATACGACAAAATTACGACCGTGTTTCCGACCCTAGTATTTGGGGGCGATAAGGAGAAACCCTACTCCTTTATCTCAGCGGGGCTTAGGGATGTTACCCGCTGGGTAGGACTAGTGCGTTTCTTTCGGGCCGATGCTGGGTTTCACTTTGCCCACGCTCAAGACATCGCCACGGTGGTTGACTACCTAGTTGAGCATCCGTCTGCAAAAGGCTATCGAGAATACGTGTTAGGCAACCCGCCGCTGACTGTAAACCAAGCCGTAGAACAGATCTGCAGCTATTTTGGCCAGCGTATCTTGTTTCGCATTCCCCTATCGATGTGGCTAGCTGACGTGCTGATCAAGGTGTTTCGGGTGCAGATGGCACCCTGGGACTATTTCTGCCTGCGCTACCGCCACTTTGTCTACGCCGGAGCCGTCAACCCGGCTAGCTTTGGCATGGAGCCCTACTGTCTGACGCTGGCTGACCTGATGCGGATTCACGGTATTGCCGGACGGAGGCGGCTGAGGAAGGTGAGGGGGTGAGAATAGAATTTTGAACCCTGAATTTTGAACTGGCTTGACTATCTTTTGACGCTCTACTTCACCACCAGCCGGTAGGGCATGATTGAATAAATACCGCGGGGGTCGTCGAGGGCACGGATTAGCTGAGCATCATCGACAAACTCCAGTACCTGAGTAGTAAGAGGATCACGGGCAGCTGTGCGCGCCTCGGTGCGCAGAAAAAATCGCAGAAACTGCTGCCAATCGTCGGGTTCAGGGTACTCCTTTAGTTTCCAGTCGTCGTCTAGATTGGCTAGCTTAGCGGCGGTGGTAAGAGCCGCGCTGATTCCTCCAAGTTCATCTACCAGGCCCAGGTCTAAGGCCGCTTTACCGGACCATACCCGCCCCTGAGCCAGTTCCGCCACTACTGGGCGAGCTAAACCACGACCCTCGACAACTCGATCTAAGAAGCTGTCGTAGATAGCGTCTACGGTGCGCTGCAAAATAGCCAGTTCAGCCTCGGTCTTAGGTCGCGTGCTGGTGAAGATATCGGCTAGCTCAGCCGTTTTAACGCCGTCCCAGTTCACCCCCACCTTAGAGCCCAGGTCTTCTAGGTTAAGAAAAATACCGAATACCCCGATGGAGCCTGTAATGGTGGTGGGCTGGGCCAAGATGGCGTCGGCCTGAGAGGCAATCCAGTAGCCTCCAGAAGCCGCCACATTGCCCATTGAGACCACAACGGGTTTGCCCGCCTGCTGCAGCAGGTTCATCTCTCGCAGGATGATCTCCGAGGCGGTGGCGCTGCCACCGGGGCTGTTGACTCGTAGCACCACCGCCTTGACGTCTTCGTCTTGCCGCAGCTGGCGCAGCTGGCGGGCCAGAGCGCCGCCCGCAATGACGCCGCCGGGGCTGTCGTCGTCACTGCCGCCGTCAATGATTGGGCCTTCGGCGTAGACTAGAGCGACTTGGTTATTGGAGCGGCGGTTGGTGAGAGGGTCGTCTACGGTTTTGGCGTAGTCAGCTAAGTCAATCTGACGAAAGTCGGGGTCGTCTTCATCTCGGGCGGTTTCGCCCTCGCCTGTAAGCTCCCGCAGCGCTACGATGACCTCATCTTCGTAGGCGATCGCGTCGGCAAAATCTTGGGTTTCCGCTTCGGCCCCAAACAAAATTCCCTGCCGGTTGGCAACCGCCTGTAGCTGCTGGGGCGTTAGATTCCGGGGCGCAGCAGCAGTGTCAAGCAGGGTCTGCCACACGTCCCACAGCAGGCGCTGGGTTTGCTCCCGCTCCTCAGGGCTCATGGTGCTGCGGATCAGCGGCTCTACCGCCGACTTGTAGCGCCCTACCCGCGTTACCTGTACCCCAACGCCCAGCTTTTCTAGAGCCTCAGCCTGGTACATCGTCTCGGCGTAAAGGCCGTTCATTTCAATGTCGCCGAAGGGGTTGAGGTACACCGTATCGGCCAGAGCAACCATGGCGTACTCCTGCTCGTTCCACGAGATGTCGTAGGCCAGCACAGGCTTACCTGCTGCCTGAAGAGCCTCGATCGCGGGATAAAGTTCTGCCTGACTGGCCAGCCCCAGCCCCATAGCGGCGCTGCTGCCTTTTAGGTACAGAGCCGTAATGCGATCGTCGGTCGCGGCGGATTCTAAAGCTAGCACCGCCTCGCGGAGAGTGAGCTCACCAGGCAGTGGCCCGCCCAGCACTAGGGAGCTAGGAGCAACGGCGGCAAGTGAGTCGGGAATCACCGTAGAGAGGTCGTAGACCAGTACAGTGTCTCTTTCGACAGCAGGGGTATCGTCGTCGTTATTTAGGCCCGCCATCAGCACGCCTACCAGCCCTACCGCCCCGAGGGTCAGTAGAAAGCCCATCAGCAAGAAAAACAAGAGCGACCCGGTCAGACTTGCCAGGGTGTACTTCAGAAATTGCCGCATGGGGATGAATAGCGCTAGACAACTATACTGCCAGTCTAACGATAGACGTCGGCGTCTTCGGCATCTTCGTAGGTGTCAAGGGCCGAATCGTCGGGGGTTTGGCTGATTTCATCTTTAAAGCCGCGCAGGGTTTTACCCAGGGCACTGCCCAGCTCAGGAATTTTCTTGGGGCCGAAGATCAGTACGGCTACCCCGATAACGAGCGCAACTTCAGTCCAGCCGAGATTAAACATGGTGGTAGCGGAGGTTGAAGGTATGTTTCACTATACAGCCTTGGACCAAGGCCAGCGCGATCGCCTACACGACCGCCGCCGCCGAGGCAAAGCGAAACCCAGCCTGGCGAATGCGGTCCATGGCGACAGCCAGGCGATCGCAGTCGGCAATTAGGCTGACGCGAATGTAGCCTTCGCCGCCGGGGCCAAAGGCGTTGCCTGGAGTAACCACCACACCGGTTTCCTGCAGTACCGCGAGGGCAAAGTCGGTAGAGGTGGCGTTCGGAGGGCAGGGCACCCAAAGATACATGGTGGCCTGGGGCTTCTCTACCGTCCAGCCCAGGTCAGCGAACGCGTCAACTAGAAAGTCGCGCCGGGTTGAGTAGCGCTGCTGCACCTCTTCTAAGTAGCGATCAGGCAGCGACAGGGCCGTTTCTGCGGCCCGCTGCAGAGCGGCAAAGATACCGTAGTCGAGGTTGGTCTTTAGGGTGCGCAGCCCCTGAATAATGTGGGAGTTACCCACCACAAAGCCCACCCGCCAGCCGGCCATGTTGTAGGTCTTTGACAGCGTATGAAATTCTACGCCGACCTCTTTGCCGCCCGGAATCTCCAGCAGACTCGTGGGCTGGTAGCCGTCAAAGGCCAGTTCGGCGTAGCAGAGGTCGTGCACCAGCAGGATCTGGTGGCGGTGGGCAAAGGCGACTGCCGCCTCAAAGAACTCGCGGGGGGCGGTGGCGGCAGTAGGGTTGTTGGGGTAGTTGAAGAACAGCGCTTTGGCCCGCTGGGCCACCTCGACCGGAATGGCGTCGAAATCAATTAGCCAGTTGTTAGCGGCGGTGAGATTCAGGTTGTAGATCTCAGCCCCTGCGATCGCAGGGCCGCGAAAGTGAGCCGGGTAGGCCGGGGTTGGCACCAGCACCAGGTCACCGGGATTAATAAAGGCCATGGCCAAGTGGGTAATGCCTTCTTTAGAACCCAGCAGGGGCAGGGCCTCGGCGGTGGGATCAAGGGCCACTCCGTAGCGGCGGTGATACCAGTCGGTAATAGCGGTGCGAAAGCTAGCGGTGCCCTCGAAGGGGGGATAGCCGTGGGTAGTAACGTCGGCAATAGCCGCGTGGGCGGCCTCTACCACCGGGGTAGGGGTAGGCCCGTCAGGGTTGCCCATGCCCAGGTCAATCAGGTCAAGCCCCTGCTCCCGGGCGCGGGCCTTAAGCTCGTCTAAGCGGGCAAAGACGTAGGGCGGCAGGGCGCTAAGGCGATCGGCAGTGGGCATCCAGTCAAGGGTCATGGCTGCACTTCCGGGGTAACGCTAGAAGGACGAAGGGAGGCAGGCCGTTCGCGTAGCTCAGGGCACAAGGGCGAAACCATCGCCGCCATTACGGCCTCCGGCGTCACCGTGAAGGGCAGGTGATAGATATCAGAGCCCTCGCGGCAGGCAAACTCTGCCGCCTGCTGAAGCTGGGCTAGCGTAGTGCTGCCTAAGCCCAGGTCAGCTAGAGTTTGGGGCAGCCCAGCAGCCCGATAGAAGGGCAGCAGCTGCTGGCGGGCAGCCCGAGCCAGAGCGGCGTTACCACCCATTTCTTCAAGCCGCAGCTGCACCAAAATACCGTAGGCCACTTTCTCCCCGTGCAGCAGGCTGTGGCTACCGGGTAGCTGGGTGAGACCATTGTGCACCGCGTGGGCCGCTACGGTACGGCACTGAGCGCCGCCGACGCCGCCCACGACGCCGGCCAGCAGTACGGTGGCGTCAACCACCTCCTGCCAGTCGGAGCCGCCCCAGTGGCGCAGGGCCGCAGGAGTCTTTTGCAGCAAAATGTCGCGCAGCACTCGGGCCTGCTGAACCGCAGCCACCAGCAGAGTCTGATGGCTGCTACCGCTGCTGACAGAGGCCTCATACCACTTGGCTAAACCATCGCCAATGCCTGCCACCAAAGTGCGTCGAGGGGCGGTGCGAATCAGGGCATAATCGAGAATGAGCAGGCTAGGGCAGGTGGGCAGAGCCACATCGTAGCAAAAGGCCCCCTCGTCAGAGTAAACGTTGGAGAGAGCCGTCCAGGCAGCACAGGTAGCCCCCGAGGTGGGCACTGTAACCACTGACTGCTGAACCTGGTGGGCCAGCAGCTTAGCCGTGTCGAGGGCCTTGCCACCACCGATACCGATCACAACGTCAGACTGGTGATGGCGGGCAGCAGCTCGCAGACGAGCCAGGGATGCCTCACTACAGTCGCTGCCGTAGGTTACGACTTGGGCATCCAGCCCCGCTTGCTCTAGCGCGCTGAGTAGCGGAGCCGCTAGCCTGAGGCTGTGGCTGCCGCTTACAACTAGAGGACGCTGGCCAAAGCGAGCGATCGCTATTCCCTGGTCAGCTAAAATGCCGTCGCCGCGAACCACCTGGGCCGGAGCGATGGCAAGGACAGGAAGAAGGGAAGATGTGGTCATAAACAGAGAGAGAGAAGATGTGGGAGAAGAAGCTCTAGCCAGGATCAGGCCAGCGATCGCGGTTGATTTTCACCTCAAAAGCAGTCTCTGAGCCTTTGCGAGTAGGCTGTATCTGGCCCAGGTAAACTAGCCGAGAAACCCCGCTGGGCTCATGAACAATAGTACGGGCGCGAACAGTAGCCACCTGCCCCGGCAGGCCCAGCCGATAGGGCTTAAACAAGTTGCTAGCCGCTTGGTGCAGGGTAGCATCTAGGGTCTCTGGAGACATAGTGCTGGGCACCGCGATCGCGATCTGGCTAGCTCCAGAGTCGTAGACGGTGGTGTAGGGCATGGCTCCCGGCACGGCGGTGCGACTAAACGGCTCAAAGCTAAGGCCAAGCAGGCCGACCGTAAGCACCCCGGCAAACCCCGTAGCCCCTACCAGACGAAAGCGAATCCCCCACTTCAAAGCAAAGGCTAGACCCGTCAGAGCGGCTAGGGCTAGGGTAGTGAGGCCAACCCAGCGAGTGGCCGTCAAAAAATCGTCTGGGCTAAGCATCTAGCGATCGCGTCCGTAGGGTTAAAGCAGCAGAGTAGAGCGGCTTATTTAAGATACCGCAGCAGCCCTTCTCAATCTTTGCTGATCCTATCAGTAGTTTTCCAGTCTTTGATAGCGCTGAACCCACAACTGAGGCCAACTGCGCGCCTGAGCCAGCTGGTTTTAGCCCGCGCTCGATCCCGTTCCCGCCCCGTCAAAACTCCTTAGATTAGGTTGTAAACCTTGCCAAGACAGGGTAAAACTTGAAGCCGTAGCAGTATAGCGGTGGCGGCAGCGATGACACAGGCAGCAGATATAGGTAGACGTATAGGGCGACGGAGCGCGCGCGGGCTAGGGCTTTTGCTGCCGCTGCTGCTGCTGGGCTGCGGTTCCTCTAAGGTCGCCCAGTGCAATCAACTTGCTGAGGTAGTTAACCAAACCCAGGGCTTTATGCAGGAGTTTGAGGCCGAAATTCAAACCTTCAGCGAGAGTGCGGCCCAGGTCAAGAATCTTGATGACATCAAGCTAGCAGCTAGCCAGTACACTACAGCTGTCGATAAAGTGGTAACCAACCTTGACGGTCTAGTCGGCGATCTGCAGACCACTACTCTGCGGGATGAAGACCTAAGCAAGTTTAGAGATGACTATGTTGGCGTTGTGCAGGGTTTTAGCACTGCTCTAACCGATGCCCGCGAGGCTATGGAGCTAGTCGTGCAGGTTGAGTCAGAGGCCGAGCTGCCGGCCAAAATTGAAGAATCTCAGCAGCGGACCTTAACTGCCGTAACCTCTATCGAAACGCTCTCTCAGACAGAATCTCAGCTCATCAATGACGTCAACGGCTACTGCGGCGCAGCCCAGCCGGTTGAACCGGTTGAGCCCGCCCCACCCGCTGAGCCTGCTGAGCCTGCTGAGCCTGCTGAGCCCGCTCAGCCTCCTACCCCACCCGAACCTGAATCATAGTGGGAAAACTGTAGCTACGGCCCCGTAGGCATTGCGCCTATGGGCACGCCTTCTAGTAACAAATCTATACCTCGCAAGCTGGCTGTCTCCTGGCATAAAAAATCGCCCCCTGACGGGCCGCAGGCTGTCCCGTGGGCTTAGCTGGCCTCAGCTAGGGCTCGTGAAACGATTAGGTCGTCTATGAAGGCCAACCTGTAGGGGCGCTGGCGCAGCCATGCCCGAAGCCTATGGCATTCGCCCTAGGGGATTGGGGGTAACCAAGCAGGATTTGGCACTAGATCGCAAATTCAGGCTATCAGTGCTACCGTTCTTAGCTAGTCTTTGAATATGCGTCTAAGCCTCTAGGCCCCTTGGGTTTGGACAATCCCAGCGGGCTGCTTTCTGCCGGGGCTGCGATCGCAGCTTCTAGATACTCTCCTTAGAAG
>JBARUP010000382.1:0-3066 GCA_049645805.1 Nodosilinea sp. | reverse complement strand
TTAAAACCGTGCGCCAAGAGCTTGGTTCTCTGCCGATTATGGCCGAAGACTTGGGTGTTATTACCCCTGAGGTCGAGGCGCTGCGGGATGAGTTTGAATTTCCCGGCATGAAGATTTTGCACTTCGCCTTTGGCGGCAGCAGCGACAACCCCTATCTGCCCTTTAACTACGTGACCAACAGCGTGGTCTACACCGGCACCCACGACAACGACACTACCGTTGGCTGGTTTGAGAAGTTATCTGACCACGAGCGCAATCGCCTAGTGGAATATCTCGGCTGCCTCAGCCCTGAAGGTATTCAATGGACCATGATTCGCATGGCGCTGACGTCGGTGGCCAATCAGGCGATCTTACCGCTGCAAGATGTGTTGGGCTACGGCAGCGACTGCCGCATGAACACCCCTGGTCGCTCAGAGGGCAACTGGGGCTGGCGCTACCGACCTGAGGCCCTAACGGGTGAGGTGCGCGGTCGCCTGCGGTGGCTAACGGAGCTGTCTAATCGAGTTTCTCAATAGCTAATAGCTCAACGACTAATGGCTCAACGACGGCAGCGGTATGCCTCGCATCAAGATGTCGGTGACAGAAATTAGGCCTAGTAAGTCTCCGTCTTGGACAACAGGGGCACGCTGAACCCCTGTATCTGATAGCACTTGAGAGGCTTCCTGAATGGTCAGACCGGGTTCTAAAGAGATACAGGGCTGCCGCATGATGTCTTGCACCAGTACTTTCTCAGGGTCGTGGCCGCGAGCAACGACTGTGTAGACAATATCGCGCTCAGTCACCATGCCAAAGGGCATGTCCTGGGAGGGATGCTCAACGAGTAGCGATCGAATCTGCCGCTGCTGCATCAGGTTTATGGCCTCGGCCACGGCAGCCCCACTGATAATCGTGGTGACATGGGGGGTCATGATGTCGGCAACGGTCAGCATAGAATTCTCCAGACGATGTAGGGATATGGGTTAAACAAATAGAGGTTGTAATGCCTGCTCGGGCAGAAGAGACAGTAAATGCTGTTGAAGCAGAGATGTAAAAATCCACTGCTTGTTCAAAACCTCTCAAGGGTGACACAATCCCTAAAACCATAGCGCATGAGCCGTTAAGGAACCAGGTCAGCCCAGTTTGAGGATAGGACCCTACAGAGGCCCTTTTCCTGAGCAAGGGGGCTTCGGCGGCAGCTGGCGGCGGGGTCGCCGCCGAAATACTTGCTGATGCTGCATTCGGCGGTGCAGGTAGGTAAGGCCACCGCCCACGAGGGGCACGAGGGGCATTAGCCCTAGCCATAGGGCAGATGGCGGCGGCGCTGGCTGAGCGACTACTAAGGGCGTAAAAGCTAAGGTTTTGGCTTTCAGTTTCGGGGTGGGCAAGATCAGAACGCTTTGACTCTGAGCCTCTAAAACCAGCCAGGTTTGGGCTCCCACGATGCCATCGACGACAATGCCCTCCTGCCGCTGTAGCGATCGCACCGCCTGAGCCATCTCGTCCCCGTAAATACCATCAATTGACCCTGCATAAAGCCCTAGGTCTGCTAAGTCTAGCTGAAGCTGTCTGACCTGAGGCCCACTGTCGTCTGGCTCTAGGAGAGGACGCTGCGCTCTAGCCTGAGGCAGAGACTGGGCCAGGCTGGGCGCAGAGTACGCTAGGTGAACGCCGCCCAGCGCTGTCAGCCCAGCCAGGTACAGCAGGCCCATTCTGCAAACAGGCGTTGTCCATCGGGTGATCATGGTATTACTCCCCAGCAAACGCCCACAGCCAGAGGGGCAAGGTCAACAGCAGACTGGCCGAACTCAGCCCCACGCAGGTCACCGAAAGATCGCGATCGAGGTCGTAGGCTTCGGCCAGCACCAGGTTTGAAAAGGCACAGGGCATACCCGCCTGCAAAATCATGACCAGCCGTGGCGGACCATCAATCCCCACCAGGGTTAAGCCTAGGCCTACGGCTAAAGGCAATACCAGCATTTTAATCGCCACAGCAGCGGTTGCCCGGTGCAGGTGCTGCCATGATTTGAGCTGCTGAATGCGTAGCCCCATCAGCACCAGCGACAGCACCACAATAGCCCACGCAAACTGGTATAAACCCAGATCGAGCCAGGGAGGCAGGGCAATCGTCTTTAGTACTAGGCCTAGACCAAAGGCCAGGATAATCGGATTTTGTCCCACGGCTCGTAGCCTGATTAACCATTGCTGCCCTAGCTGGGAAGCTGGACGGCTTTGGCCACCCATTTCTGAGGCCAAGATCGCCCCTAGCCCGTAGGAACCAAGCAGTGTGCCCAGAGCATCGTAGAACAGTGCCCAGCCAAATACCCCTACCCCCAGCTGGGGCAGCAGCAGCACCACCGGATAGCCGATATAGCCCGTGTTACCCAGCATGGCCGCTAGCGAGAAACTACCTTGGGTAGGCCTTGGCCACGGCCCCCGAACGGCACGAATCCACAAGCGGCTGCATAGTAGCCCCAGCAAAATAGCCGTCCAGGCTACCACCGGAGCCAGGTACAGATTACCCGATAGGTCGGCCCGCCGCATGAATCCAATAATGCTGAGCGGAATGCCCAGCCAGAACAAAAATTTGCCCAGTTCGCGGGGCACGCGCTGATGGAGCCCCTGGGATTCTCCCTGGTGGTGTCCCCCGCGGGTAAAGCGCTGCAGCAAAAACCCCAGGGCAATGCCAGCGCAGATCCCAGCTCCAATTGGCCCGTACAGGCGGATCAATATCTCAAGCGATGGCATAGCGGCCCTCGATAAAGCTGAACTGACACGCTGAACTGAGATTGTGACAGGCGCAGCCGGGAATTGGTATAGCGATCGCCAAAGTGGCTGGGACATTCTCTACACCGGCTTGGGGCGATGGTGATATGTCAGTACGCTGTCCCTGTTTCTGCTAGTGATCATGACCTGTGTCCTGGGCGCATTGGCCAGCGCTCCAGCGCTATATAACCAAGCCCGGCGAGAAGAGTTGCGATCGCAGCGTCAAGCGCCATAATAGGTAGAGCTTTGCCGGAAGCGAATGACCATGTCTCCGATTGACGATATTCCCCAAGCGGCCCGCGACGTACCTCTGTACCCTGTGGA
>JBARUP010000381.1:0-10589 GCA_049645805.1 Nodosilinea sp. | reverse complement strand
GCACTGCACCACCAAATGCCGCCTGCCCGAAACCAAACCCTTTCAGGCAAGGATGCCCGGGCGGTGGGTTACGGCCTGCCCCAAGCCGGTAAATTGGAGGCTAAGGTTTATTGGGCCTAACCCACCCTACGGGTCGATACGTCGTTGCCTGGTTGGCCTGTGTCAGAAGCTGGAGATTGAGATTGGCTACCTGCTTAGTCTACTCAACAGACTTCCAGCTTTACGGCTTAGTACTGAGATAGGAGATGCTGCTGCTGGCAGAACATCTACCGGGCGGCTCTCTGGATCGCGCAGGTAGCGGTAGTGAGCCCAAATATCCCAGTAGGGGCAGCCGGGCTGAATGCGGTAGCCGGCCCAGTGCAGATAGTCGAGCGGCTTGTTTACGTTGGGGTCAATCAGCTCCATATCCTGCTGCACAAAGTGGGAGCTGCCAGCCCAGCTGCCGGGGCCACCGCCGGGCTGGCGCACCAGGTTAAACCGCCGCGCTATGCGCTTGAGTATCACGTAGTTGATGATCGGCTGATCAGAGGTTTTTTCAGAAAAGTCGAAGTAGTCGGGGTGGGCGGCACATTCGGCAAACGTGTCGTAGAGGTCTTGCTCGCTGATCAGGCCTTTTTTAGAACTCCAAAATCCGCAGTTGAATATGTCGTTGAGCTCGGCAGCGGTGACGACGCCCTGCTCGACGATGGCAGGGGCAAACACGTTGCGAATGCCGCCCCGGTGCTGGTAGTCGTAGCTGATGAAGTCGTAGTTGTCCAAACACTCTAAGACTTTGGCGATCGCGCTAAAAACCACCACGTCGGTATCGATGTAGAGAAAGCGATCGAAGGGGCCAAACCAGCAGGCCTGCTTGCGAAACTGGTTGGGACGAGCAAAGAACCCTTTACCAAAGATAGCGTGCAAATTCTCCGAGAGCCGCTGAATGAACTCCATATCGGGGTAAACCTCCACGCCGTAGTCGCGCCCTAGTACCTCGGCTACCTGCTGGTAGTCGTCGTCGTAGGGAATCAGCACAACCGGAATGCTGGAGTCGTAGGCGCGAATGCTGTTGAGGCAGGCGATCGCATGGTCGAGCACCTTGTCGTTGGCTGTGATGTATAGGCCGCGTGTGGTCATAGCAATCTTTAGGGGAGCAGCTGGGACAGGGATTTTAGGTAGCGCCGCCAGCCTTGGGGTTGATTCGATGCTGGTTTGCCCACTAGGGCAGGCCGGGCGGCGGGATTGTGGCGGTAGCGGTAGTGCAAAAACACATCGCGGTAGGGTAGATCCAGGTTCTCTCCCTGGCAGAGGCGGGTAAATAGTCTAGATGACAGACCGATGTAGTGCAGGTACAGCAGCGGCACGCCCTTGTCGTAAACCCGGCTGGCTTGAACGGTGAAGTGGCTAGAGGTAACAGAATTTCCGGTGCGCTGGCCGGGAGGCAGAGTCAGCGCTAGGTTGCAGGACTTCACCTCCCGCCGCATCACAAGATAATTGAGGATAGTTTGGTCAGGAGCCATCGGATATAGCACTGCTGCTTCTCCTGACCGAAGCCAGTTTAGAATTTCGTGGTCTCTGTCAGGGTCAAACAATCCTCGGCGGCTGGCGTAGAACCCGGAGCAAAACACCTGCTTCTGCTGCTCCGCCGAAAATAGCCGCTCCATCCAGCCTGAGTCAATGTCGTAGACGTGGCTGAGATCTTTGTGCTGAAAGTCGTAGGTGACGCAGTCGTAATCATTCAGCCTGCTGAAGACCAGCGATGGATCGCTCAGCAGCAGCGTGTCGGCATCCATGTACAGGAAGCGATCGAAGGGACCGTCGAAGGCGCAGAACCGGCGGTGGGTGCCCATGCGGTGAATGCCCGCGCTGCCGATCGCGTCCCACTGCTGCCGGGCCGTAGGGTGGGTAGCCCAGATTTGCTCCACCCAGGTATCCCAGCGCTGGATAGAGGCAGTGTCGTCGTAGAGAATGAGGCTGGGGCACGATCGCGCCAAGTTCCGCAACCGCTCTAGCTGGTCATCGTAGGGATAAATGCACACGGGCATGTCCAGCTCTGCAAATGCCTCAATGCTGTTAAGTAGGGCAATAATTTGGTCGTAGACGAGATCGTTGCCGAGGGTACAGATTCCGTTCATGGTTATTCGCCCACCCACTCCGACAGCCAGTTGATCAAATTCAGCTTGTGTAAAATCACCTGGCGGGCCTCTGCGATCGCACCCTTTGCTTCAAACCACGCGTCGGGGCTAGCCGTCACCTCGCGAATATACTCAATTCCTTTCTCATCTAGGCTGGGCAGGCGCAAAAAGCTGCCCGGCGGCAGCAGTTTGTCGGCAGCGCCGCCGCCGTAGTAGATGGGCAGGCACCAGGAGAGCAGAGCATCCCAGAGCTTCTCGCTGGCGTACCAGTCGTTGTCGGCATAGTTCTCGATCGCCAGGTTGTAGGTGTAGGGGGCCATGCCCGCCCACTTGTTGCTGAGTTCTCCGGCGGTGCGGATTTCCGGGGGCAGGCC
This sequence comes from Nodosilinea sp., assembly GCA_049645805.1. GTDB lineage: Bacteria > Cyanobacteriota > Cyanobacteriia > Phormidesmidales > Phormidesmidaceae > Nodosilinea. Next base: position 8,101 of record JBARUP010000381.1, on the reverse strand, counting down.
GCGGCCGTACACCTCTACCGGCACGCTGCTGTCTTGCAAAGCTTTGAGAAAATCGAGCCGCTGACGGTGGCTTTCGGTGCGGTTGATGCCTGAGGTAATCCAGCTGCATGAACTGTGTTTTTCAGGGGGCGGGGCTTCGTTAAGCTCGCGAAACGACACGTTGACGTACCAGATCGCGGGCATGTAGGCGGGTGTCGGGGCCGAGCTGTCGGGGCCAGAGACATAGCCGCAGTAGTCGCGGGCGTGGGCGTAGTTGAGCAAATTTTGGGGTCGCACCTCCGGCAGCGGCGGCTCGCGCAGCAAAAAGGCAGTCCGCTCTCTGGGTACGTGGCGAAACTGAGGCGGCAGTCGGTCGAGGTTGGCCGTCGAAGCTGCTGCTGGAGCGGCCGGTTTGGGCCGGGACAGAGCGTTCCACAACCGCTCACGTCTCGACAGAGGTTTCGGAGCCAGCCGCTCGTGAAAGTTGAACTGATACAGCAGCAGGTAGTCAGGCTGGGGGGCTGAGGTGTGGAGCTGCATCTTGCCCCACAGGCCAAAGGGCTGAGGCGTCTGCTTCCACAGCCAGTCGCACTGGGTTAAACCACCGTAGCTAGAGAGCATACCGACAACGGGCACCATGGCTAATGCTGATTAGAGGATACGGGGGCGGAAGCGGCGCTCGACGATGGTGGCGCACTGGTCAAGCTAAAGGAAGATAGGCAGTCTGAAACCGCAGACGCAATTTCTTGGATGAAGCGCTCCGTAGAGAACAGTGATTTTTGCCCGGCCAGAGCGGCTTGTAGGGCAGTCTGGCGATCGCAGTCCTTCAGCACGGCCGCAATCTTTTCTACCGCGTCTTGCGCGTTGCAAAAAATAATATCGGTGTTAGCGGCGTTCACAATCTCAACCTGCCCTCCCCGGTTATACACGAACGGAATCATGCCAGCGTTGACCATCTCGGCGACCGAAATACCAAAGGGCTCGGGCTTGTGGTGAAGGCCATAGCGGCAGCGGGCCAAAATATCGAGGTAATCGGCGTAGGGTAAGTCGCGGTAGAACCGTATCCAGTCGGCATTGGCAGCCGCCAGCTTGCGCACCCTGCGCCCGTAGCCCCAGCTGTAGGTGCCGCCGCCGCCGCCGGTAATGTACAGCTTGATATCGAAGCCCTGCTGGCGCACCGCTGAGAGAATTTCGATGACCCGGTGGGTTTGCTTCGCCACCACAACCCGACCGCTGCACAAAAAGGCGCTTTCTTTCTCACTCCACGGCACGGAAGCAACGGCGGTGGTTACAGGAGGGTAGACCACCTGAGCGTCGATGCCGTAGGTTTGCCGCACCACCTCGGCGGTGCAGAAGGAGTTGGTTAGTGAAGCGTTAGCCTTGAGGCTGGTTTCGGAAAAGTGCGACAGCATTAGCATCAGCTTCATTACCAGGCCTGCTTTGGGCCACGGCTGCTCAACCACGTTGACCCAGTGGACATACTGCAAGCCCGGTCGCCCTAGATCGACCGCGTTGTAGGCAGAAATAGCCAGATCGTACTGAGCGCTGATCGCTTTGAACCGGCGAATTGAAAGATGGATGAACGCTAGTCTGAGCCAGGGCAGGTTTGCAATTAGGCCATGGATTAGTCGGGTCCATTTGGGGCCAAGCAGGGCGCGAACCTGAATGCGATCGAGGCTCAAATCGGTGCCGTACATGGCGTTGAGATGAACCAAATCAACCGCCGCTAGCGTGTGCAGGGTAACGTCATAGTCGCCGGAGAGGGCTGCTAGCATCCATAGGGCAACGGCCTCGGCACCGCCGCCTAAAAAATAGGGCTGCCATAGGGCAATGGTTTTGGGCTGAGCTGGAGTCATGGTGCCACCGCCGGTTGTTCAGCAAACTGCATGGAGTAGAGCCTGGCGTAGTGCTGGCCGAGGGCCATGAGAGTGCGGTGGTCGCCCACCTCCACCACTCGTCCGTGGTCAAGCACCGCAATTTGGTCGGCTCGATGCACCGTCGAGAGCCGGTGGGCAATCACCAGGGTGGTGCGATTTTGGCTGAGTTCGTCGATGGCCTGCTGCACCAGACGCTCTGAGATAGTGTCGAGGGCACTGGTGGCCTCGTCGAGGATGAGAATTTCAGGATTCTGGACTAGGGCGCGGGCGATCGCTAGCCGCTGCCGCTGACCGCCAGAAAGCAGCACACCGCGATCGCCAATTAGAGTGTCATAGCTCTGGGGTAGTTTGAGAATAAACTCTTCGGCACTGGCTCGGCGAGCGGCGGCCATCACGTCCGCCTCAGTGGCCTGGGGGTAGCCGTAGCAAATATTCTCCCTGACCGAGGCATTAAATAGAAACGTGTCCTGACTCACCACGCCTACGCGGCGACGAAACGAGCGAATATCGAATGACTTGAGATCAGCGCCGTCGATCTCAATTGCCCCCTGGGTAGGGTCGTAGAAACGGGGCAGCAGGTCAGCTAGGGTAGATTTTCCCGCTCCCGAAGATCCGACAAGGGCCAGAGTTTGGCCCTTGGCCAGGGTCAGGTGAATATTTTGCAGCGCCCAGCTGTCGCTCTGAGGATAGCGAAAGGAAACGTCGTTAAAGCGGATGCTCTCCTCAAGCCGTAAAAACGAGCGATGCCCGGAAGTCATAAACGGTTTTTCGCTGCGGTTGAGAAAGGCGTCTAGCCGCTCGATGCTGGCTACGTTGCTGGCGAACTGACTGCGGCTGCCGTTGAGCTGCCCAATAAACGGCAGCAGGCGAAACAGCACCACTAGGTAGACCAAAATAATAGAAGAAAAAGTTTGCAGCTGGTCGGCAAACAGCGATCGCCCCGCCAGAATTAAGACAATAAATGCCGTTATGCTCAGCATTTCGTTGAGCGGGCCAATGCTGGCAAACACGAGCTGAGACTTAAATTCTGCTTCCTCTCGCTGGCTCACCAGGTGATTAATAGCGGCGTACTCTCGCTCTTCACTGGCCGTTGTTTTAACTAGGCGAATGCCTGAGAGTACCTCAATTAAACGGTTCGACAGAGCTGCTGAGGCGCTAGAGAGATCCTGCCCAAAACCCTTGGCCTTGCTAATAGATACTTGATTAGCGAGGGCAACTGTCGTTATCATTAGCGCCGAAACTAGCGTTAGCTGCCAGGAAATAGCTACTAACACTGCTAGAAAGACTAGGATCGTAATCACTAGGGTAGTTGTTCTAGCTAAGGTTCTAACCGCTGTCGCCACTCGGTTAATCTCGGTGTTGAGGTAATTCATCAAGTCGCCGAGTCTAACGCTGGCGTAGTAGTCTAAATCAACATCTAGCAGCAGCCGCAGCCCGTCCTGCCGCAGGCTGCAAACGTAGTTGCGGCTGAGTAAGCTAGAAACAGCGGTACTCCCGTAGCTGGCCAGATTTTTGAGCAGCAGCGCTACGAGCAAAAGCGCCATCAGGGCAAGCGATTTGGAGTCATCTGGTACCCTATCGAAGACTGAGAACAGCGAGCTTAGCAGAGGGGGAAGGTCGTCGGCTCTAAGCATGTCTTGGCCCAATAAGTCGAGCATCAGCGGGATGATAAGCGTAATCCCGATACCGTTAAAAATTGCCCCTGACAGTCCAAGCAGGATAGACAGTGCAAACCAGAGGGGCGACTTTTTGGCAACGTTAGCAATTAAACGATTAGCACTCATAGATAAAGACTCACAGGTTGGCCAAAGGCTGGTCTAGCTGGGCTGCCATTGCCGCAATGCTGTAGTGCTCACAGCATCGCTTTCTAGCCCTTAGCCCTAGGGTCTGGGCTGTAGACCAGTCGTCGAAGATGGCTTGAAGCTGAGCGGCTAAATCCGCAGGTGAATCGGGCTCGGCCAAATAGCCGGTATCGCCCAAAATATCGGGGATATCGCCTACTCGCGTGGCTAAAACGGGCTTTGCCATTGCCATGCCGTCGGTGAGCTTAAGCGGAAACTGGGCCTGGGCAGCAGTGGTTTGGCGCTGGGGCACGACCACGACGTGGGCCGCAGCAATGATCTTGGGCATGTCGCGATAGGGCTGCCTGCCCAGGTGAATGATGTGCTGGGGCCAGCGATTGCGCAGGGTGCGATCGTAGTCGTCGTAGGGGCTACCGCCCACAATCACCAGCTTCAGGTCAGGCTGATCCAATATATCTAGCGCCATCAGCAGATCCTCCACGCCTTTGTAGGGACGCGGCGCACCGGGGAACATCAGCACCCGATAGTGGCTGAGGCCGTAGGCGGCGCGGCTGGCCTCCGGATCGCAGCAATCGGGGTTAAACAAGCCCGTATCTTTGCCGTTGGGCACAATGATTCCACCAAAGCGCCGCTGCAGAAAGCCGCTGTGGGTTGTGATCAGATCGGCCTTTGCCGTCCACTGCTCTAGCCACTGCAAATAGAGGGGATGATCGAGATAGCGCAGTGCCCCGCCGGACTTGAGCAGATCCCTGGCTAGCTGCTTTGGCGAGGGGCGATAGCCATAGCTGTCTCCCCCGTGCCAGCTCAGTTCCCAATCGTCAATATCGAGTACGACCGGTCGGCGGTGGCCAAGGCGGTGCAGCAGGGCCAGCCCAAAGCTGCTGGGCTTGGGCTTGTAGGCAAACACAATGTCGCCGCTGAGGTGACGCAGCAGGTCTGCGATCGCCCGTGGTCCTGGGTGAGCTGAGGATGTGGAGACGACGTGCACAGGAATATCGGTAGCAGGCAGGGCGCGATCGCCCTCGGCTGAAAATCCCACTATCTCAACAGCGTAGCCCCTGCTCTGAAGCGCCTGCCCCAGCAAAAAGGGGCGCACTGCGCCGCCCCAGCGCCCAGCGCCCTGGCTCGATAGGTCACTGACTACAATTGAAACGCTAGGCCGCTCTCTTCTAGAACTGCTAGCAGGGTTGCTCAACCCAGGGGCGTGGCTAGGGCATTGATCCAGCATGGGTGCGACGGTAGGGGGTGAACTAGCTTTGGCCAGGGATGCACCCCTATAGCTTGCTCATCAATTATGAAAACCCAGGGCATTAGCCAATCTCTTCGTTGACCGGGAAGCGATTCATCAGCTCTTTGGCGTCGCGGGCGGCGGTGCGCAGGTGATCGCTGATGTACGGCACGTGGGGTATCTGCGATAGCACGTCGAGGGTGCGGCGCAGAATACGCACGATGTCGCCCTCGTCAAGGCTGGTGTTGTCGCACAGGGTGACCCAGTCGACCTGGAGTGCCCACTGCTCGATAATGCCTACCAGGTCGTACTCAAGCCAGATAGGAGCGGTAATGTGGCGGCGATGCTGCTGCTGATAGAGCTGTCGCCGCAGGTAGTTTAGCCCGCCTAAGGCCTCTTCTACGGTGCCTGAGAGCTTATAGCGACACCAGCTGTCGGGGCGCGAATTCTCGGTCACGAGGGCGGCGCAGGCGGCGGCGAGCTGGGCGGCATCAAGGCGGTCAAACTCACCCGACTCCAGGGCCAGGGCCAGCCATAGCTCATTGTCGCCGCGAATGGCGGCGGCCATTTCGCCGAGTTCAGTGGGCCGACTGTCTTCGAGGCCGCCAAAATGCTCTAGCACATCCATAATATTGAGAAATTCTTGCCAGTAGCGGCCGGTGTACTGAGAGAGCTTTTGCTGGCGATCGCGCCACTCGTTTTGTAGGTCTTGCAGCCGCTTCTGGCGCTTCAGCAGCGACTTAGTGTTCTCCCACTGGCTAGCCGGGTGGGTGGCTAGGGTGTGCTCGACCTCGCGCATGCGATCGAGCTGAGTCTGCACCTCTGGAGCGAGCATCTCAAGGGTGGGCGGCGTCACCAAGTAGGCAACAACGGCGGCAGTATGGTCATCGCCGCGGCGACGCTGCCCTGGAGTCGGGGGCAAATCAGTAGGCGGGGCCAGGGTATCGACCGCCTGCAGACGGGGGATATCGGCGTGGAGCCCAACGACATCGGCAGCGGTGATCACGCACCACTGGTTAGTTTTGGTTAAGCACACCAGGTAGGGAAACTGCCCCGACCCCTGCACCTTAGTTACCAGCACCGCAGGGACGGGCTCGCTGACCGGAATGTGCTTGCCCTTGAGGGACAGCAGCGTGCCTGCGATCGCAAAGGGCACCATCTTAGCTACGCCGTCGGCTAGCACCTGCGCCGCCTGCTGCTGGAGGGTCTTGAGCAGGCGACGCTCTTCTTTGAGACGCTCTTTGAGTTTGGCGTACTCAGCCAGCAAATCTGCATCAAAGGCGGCCAGCTGGGCCTGCTGGTGCGCGATCGCCGCCGCTAGCCGATCAATCTCCTGCTGCTGAGGCACCAGGTGAAAGGTAGACAGATACTGGCCGAAGCTGCGCTCGACCAGGTTTTTAGCCTCGCTGAGGGTGTGGGTTTGCAGCAGGTTGAGCACCATGCCGTAGCCGGGGGTAAACTGACTGACCAGCGGGTCGGCCCCAGACGTAGCCAGGTGCACCGCTTCTCGCCACCCTTCAAAAGGGCTTTCAACAGTGACCACGTGGCCCTGTTCATCCATGCCGCGCCGTCCCGCTCGCCCCGCCATTTGCAGAAATTCTGAGGAGGTCAGCAGACGATGGCCGCTGTCGGTGCGCTTGGAGAGGCTGGCAATGACCGTAGTGCGGGCGGGCATGTTGATGCCTGCGGCCAGGGTTTCGGTGGCAAACACCACTTTGATCAGCCCCGCCTGAAAGAGCTCTTCGACCAGACCCTTCCAGAGCGGCAAAATGCCCGCGTGGTGAGCGGCAATGCCGCGGTACAGTGGCCCCACCTGCCCGGCGCGACCCGCGTCGGGGTTGCGGGCCAAAAACTCGTCAATACGCAGCTTTAGCTGCCGTAATTCATCTTCACTAACTAGCGACAGGTGGCTCACCTCATCCACCGCTTTATCGCAGCCCCGACGGCTAAAAATAAAGTAGATAGCGGGCAGCATATCGCGCTGCTGCAGCTGGCCTACCACAAACGGCAGGCTAACTCGCCCGCCCCCGCGCCGTCCGGGCTGACGCTGAGGGGCACGGTGTTTTTTGAGCTGAGGGTTGACGGCTTTTTGAGCATCATCCAGCAGGGGCACCAGGCGTTTGCCCGTGCAGTAGTGAAACTGCAGCGGCACCGGTCGAAAGTCGGAGTAGATTAGCTCGGTGGGGCCGTGGACCTTTTGCAGCCAGTCGGTCAGCTGGCCAGAGTTCTCTACCGTAGCTGACAAAGCCAGCAGCTGAATTTCAGGCGGGCAGTAGATAATCGACTCTTCCCAAACGGTGCCGCGCTGGCGATCGTTCATGTAGTGGCACTCGTCAAGCACAACCGCTTCTACCTGCTGTAGCGTAGTGCCCGTTTCTCCAATGCGGGTGCCGTAGAGCATATTGCGAAAGATTTCGGTGGTCATCACCACAACGGAAGCGTCGCGGTTAAAGGAAGAATCACCGGTCAATAAGCCAACATTCTCATCACCAAACTGATTGCGGAAGTCGCGCAGCTTTTGATTTGAAAGCGCCTTGAGGGGAGTAGTGTAAAACACTCGCTTGCCGTGGGCTAAAGCCCGGTAGATAGCGTATTCGCCAATCAAAGTTTTGCCAGAACCAGTGGGGGCACAGACCACTACAGATTTGTCGGCATCAAGAGCCGCCGCTGCCTGATGCTGAAAATCATCGAGGGGAAAGGGAAAAAGCTTGTCGAGGTCTAGCACAAGGCTGGCACCGTGGTAAGGGCTTTACCATTCTAGCCCTACCCTAGGCGGAGGCTAATCACTCGGCGATCGGCAGCAGTCTCTAGGACATTAGCCCCGCTATTTTTGCTGGCTACCGATTGACGGCGATCGCCGTCAATCGGCTTCGAGGGGCTGGGGGAAAAGCCTACAAAATCTTTACGAAAGATCGCCGCGCCACCCTAAAACTTGCCAGGATTCTGCCCCTCAATGGCTGAAAGTGGGAACTATGGCTGCACGCCAGCTTGGTCAACCTACGGCCTAGTCCCTTACCAAAGAGGAGTGATAATGAATCTAAAGCTTGCTCTGCTGTCTGCTGCTGCGGTGGGCGCGATCGCGGCACCATCTGCCCAAGCTCAACAGGTGCCTGACTACTACGTCGGCGCAGGCCTGCGAGCCGGATTTAACGACGGCACCTCATTTGTGATTGACTCTAAAGCCAAAGTCGTCGAGCTAGGCCGTAGAACTACCC